>PLSV01000265.1:32048-49547 GCA_003165235.1 Syntrophobacteraceae bacterium | reverse complement strand
GCATTGATTCTTTTCGGGATTTTCAGCAACATAGGAGGTCTGGCCGAATACCTGGTGACATGGCGCGTCAGCTATCACTGGGGCGCTTTGTCAATGGGATCGCTGTGCGTTCTTGCAGGCATGCAATTCACAGCCATGGGAATTTTTGAACTCCTGGTAAACCGTATTCTTGACAGGACAAACGGCAATAAGGGTAACTAGCCGGCATCTGCATTTTTTTTGAATTCCTCGCAAAAATTGTTCTCATCCCACGCTTCCCGGGCTTGGAGTTGGCAGAGAGTAACGCCTTCCACCGGTCCGGTCCGGACAAGCCAGCTTAAGAATTCTCGGATTCTTTCGACCAGCGAGTTCACTGCCCTTTCAGTGGGAAATAAGGGACTGGCGCCCGGTTTGAGCTCGGATGAATGCAGAAACATATTGAGGACTTTCCCGTTGCGCGAGCGGTGCAATCTGACAGCTAACTTCATCGACTGCAGGAGGCACCACGCCGGGTGTATGCCAACCGAAGCGATATATCGGAATCCCGTGAAAACAACGTCCCTGTTTCGCTCAGAGATACTTGAGGCCAGTTGGTGAATCAGTTGAGGTGAGGCGCTCACGAGAGGAACTATTGTCAACGGGACTTCGAGTATCGAATCGCCGGGCCGTAATGGGTCCGGAAGGCGCCTGAACGGGTCTGGCGGCGCAAGGAAGTGATCCGGGCCTCCGGAAATTCTTCGCAGGGGCACGATGCTGCTGTCCACATTTAGGCCGAATTTGGGCAGCAGTTTGAAAACCATTTCCCCGATGTCGAACCTGCCCATCCTGAAAGCCTGTGGAACAATTCCCAAGTTGTCTCGCAACGAGGCCAGAAGTGTTTCGAATTTCGCCTCGAGCAAAGGACGAGGAAGCAGGTCTGAACGGATCGGTTCGCAATACGGAAGGACCTCAAACGGCGGCGTGCTCCAGTGGTGGAGATGGGCCCCGATTTCCGCCCGGAGCAAGTCGCGAAAATAAAGGAGAATTTCCCGGCACGGCGGGGAAACGGCTACCCTGTATGTGGTCAGCAGCGTAAGAGGGAAGCCGAATTCAGAAGTAATAAACTCCAGCCGGCGCAGTTCCCTTACGTTGTCAACCCCCGGAGGCGTACGCGGATATCTGCCCGAAAAAAGGCCTTCCTCCTCCACGTCAATGCTGATTACAAGTCTCAAGAGAGGCCTTCATCGGGTTTGCAGGCATCCATGGATGCACTGTTCTTCTTCTCAATTTTCCTCAAGTCGATTGCTACCTTGACGCACTTCGTCCCGGATTTGTTGAAAGCGGTCTTGAAAGCGCGGGCAAATCCACTCAAAGGGTAGGTGTGGGTAAGGAGGCCCTCCGTGGGGTACCCTTTCGCCAACAGATCGACAGCCATCTGGTAGGTCCGCACCCTTTGGCCCTCATAATTTCCCAAAGCATAGGAGATCGAGCCCATAACCCTGAGTTCTCGAAACCACAGGCTGGAAAAATCCACAGGGCCGATACTTGCGGCTGTTCCGACCATTATGTATTTTCCGCGTGCCCGCAAGGCTATAAGCCCTTCCTGAAAAGAGCGCCTGCTCGCAACAAAGTCAAAAAACAGGTCAGCCCCCCCTTCCAGGTTCCCGCCTCCCAATGTGGTCGGGATGAATCTCGCGCCAACCGCTTTGCCCAGTTCGCCCCGATTGGGTGAGTCCAGGACCAGGTCGGCGCCTCCATTGCGCGCAAGTTCCTGCTGAAAAGGGTAGCGCGCCACGACCGCCAGGCGGGCTCGAGATCCAAGCGCCCTAAGGATTCGGATGGCGTGCTGTCCCAGAATCCCTGCCCCGAAAATGACCACTGTCTGGTCATCGCTTGGGAAATGGTCCAGAATGGGCTGCAGGGCCGAGGCTAGCGAGTCCGCCAGTACGGCCTTCTCATCTGTGAGCGAATCGGGGATGCGGATCAGCCTTCCGGGAGGTGCGAGCATGAACTCGGCCATTCCACCCCCAAGGCTTCTGTTGTACCCGATGACCGGTCCCGCAGCAAGGTTTCCGGCTGTGAAGCATTCGCAAAGGTTATAGCAACCCTGGCTGCAATACCGGCATGGAGGCAGTCCTCGTTCTGAGCACGAGAGCAACGGCTCAACCACTACCCGCTCACCTGTACTCCATTGCGAACCCTTCGGCGCCGCAACTACCGCCGCTGCTATTTCATGGCCCAGCACGGCTGGAAAAGACGCGTACGGCTCCATGATAAATGACTCCATTCCGCGAAGGAGCCCAAGGTCAGAGCCGCAGATACCGCAAAGGCTGTTTTTCAGGAGGACCCAACCCCTTTGACTTTTGGGGGCAGGGATTTCCCTGAGTCCAAACGGGGCCATGCGAGGGAAGAATCGCCGCGGCTGGATTCTGCCCAGTATTCGGCCCAGTAGATAAAGCGGGACTGAGCGTCTGTAGACGAGAGCTTTCATCGTTATCTATTCGATTCTGGGGACCTTTTGGGAAATGTCCCGCCCGATTCCCCTGAGTTTAAACGAGAAACGTTGAACTCCGGATCGATCGGAGTATAATTCGCAGCCTGAGCACGGCCGTCAACAGATCTCATGGTTTAAATCACTTCAAGCCCTTGTGCCACGAAAGGCCACGGGTGTCAAGTTGCGGGCTCGATCCTCTGTCGGCGGCAAGACAGGATCCTTTAAAGAGGGAATTTGGGTGAAAGACAGATGCAGCAGTATTGGGCGTGGCGCGGTGCTCAGGAATCTGTGGCGGTTTGGCCGCCATCCCCGGATCGCCGCCAAGCTCGTAGCATTGCAGGCGCAAAAGATATTTTTCAATCAGCTTTCAAGAGGCTATCGCCAGGGCTGCGGGGGAAAGATCCTGCAGCTCAGTCTTCGGCTTACCGACTTGTGTAACCTGCGTTGCGCCACCTGCGGCCAGTGGGGTGAAGGGGGATTCCTGCGAGGCAAGGACTTAAAAGAACTCAAGAAGCAGGAAGTGCCCCTTGGCCGGTATCTGGAGCAAATAGCCGATCTGGTCAATGACGGCCACGTTCCTTTCTTATACCTGTGGGGTGGTGAGCCGATGCTCTACGACGGAGTTCTAGACCTGATCGAGTCCGCTACGGCAATGGGATTGCCGGTTTCAATCGCAACAAACGGCGCCCGGATCGCTTCATCAGCCACGCGCCTGGCAAGAGCGCCTCTTTTCCTTCTTCAGGTATCTATTGACGGCCCTACGGAGCAATTGCACAACAGTATTCGCAAGGGAGCGGGACGCTGCAACAGCTTTGCAGAAATCAAAGCAGGTCTGGCCGAGGTAAATCGGGAACGGCGCTCTCAGAAAAATAACCTGCCCCTGATTGCCTCGCTTACCACTATTTCCAGGGCGAATATGCACAACCTGGCGGATATTTACGAAGCTTTTCGCGAGCATGTCGACCTTTTCGTGTTCTATCTGTCCTGGTGGATCGATCGGAACCATGCCCAGGCCCACGAGATGGATTTCGCGCGACGGTTCGGTTTTGCTCCTTCATTGCACCGGGGCTGGATAGGGGATTGGAAACCGGAGGAATACGGCGCACTGGATCGGCAGTTGCAAGAGTTGCGGGCCCGGTCCCGTCCCATGAGTTTTCCTCCTGTGATCCTGATTCCGGATATTTCGGGCGAGGAAAACCTCCGGCGCTATTACACCGACCATTCGTGCCGGTTCGGCTTTGAGAGGTGCATTTCGATCTACAATGCGGCAGAAGTCAACAGCAACGGGGACCTCTCGCCATGCAGGGACTTTCACGATTACGTGGTGGGAAACATCAAGGGGTCCTCTTTAACCGGGCTTTGGAATTCTCCGGCCTACATCAGATTCAGGCGAAGCATTTCCACTGAAGGCCTGATGCCTGTGTGTTCACGATGCTGCGGGCTGATGGGATACTGAAAGTGAATGATGGGAATTAATTTAACCCGGCAGAATCCGTTGGAAGCTTTTTTTCGCGGATGAAGTAGTCCAGCAGCGAATAGATTTCTGCGTTGCCCTTGAATTTGCCCAGCTTGATATTGGCCTTGAACTGGTCTAATCGACTCTCGAAAGTCGGGATTCTGTCCAGAGTGGTCTTGAGTCCTTTAGCATTGATTCCGTACCCTGATTTTTCGATATAGAATGAATTCAGAAACTGTTCGAATAAATTGGCGATAGGAAAAGAAATCACTGGTTTGCCGTAAAAGAGCGCCTCAGAGATCAGGGTGTGGCCGCCACCGCAAATTACGTAACTGCAGGAAGCCAGGTCTTCCAAAAAACCATGTTCCGAGTGCTTCTTGAAGTGGAGTCTGCCTTCGGTATGGTCGCAATTAAAACCATATACCTTGACGGGCCTGCCGAGCATCTGAAGGAAGAGAGAAAACTGTTTGAATGTGGAAGTGCTCTGGTAAGCCACGATATGCTCCCCGCACCGGGGCTCTATCTCAAGTACGCTTTGCCGCAGCAGGGGAGGTGTGAGCTTAACATTTTGGCGCTTGAGCGGCGCACTGAAGAATGAAATCACCATGTAGTCGGAAGCATTGCTGAAGAGATGACGGACAGCCGAACCAGTTGTAAAATAACTAAATGTCTGGCTGGATGGTATGGGATGAGAGCAGAGAGTTATAATATGCTGGTGGTCAAGGGACAGGCACGGTAAACCGACGTGGCGGCTGGCTCGAGGCAAGAGAAATTCATAGTCGCTTATAGCCACGTCCGGCTGAAATTCATCGATCAGCCTCAGGACCGAGCCGATCAGGTTTTTTTGCTGATAGAAAAACCGCAGATTGCTGACGACAGTTGAAAACGCATCAACTCGATGTGCACGAAATCGCGTGTCCGGATTGGGGAACCATGTCACCGGGAATTCACCTTTCAGGAGAGCGGCCCCCCTGTCGTGGCTGACAAACATGAATTCGTGCTCGGGATAGTGGCGTGCGATGGTCAGTGCCCGAATTGCGTGGCCGTTGCAGGTGCCGTGCACCCCGTAGAGAATTCTTGCCATTTCATTTTCCCTTGCTTTCCGGCTGCGGGGTCACCGCAAGTTGCCCGAAGTGGGCCGGATTGTTTTGGTTGGCCGGGTGAATCGGTATATATTCCAAATCCGGGGTCCTGGCAACCGCAGTTATAAGGAGCGAAGAACTTCTTGGATTTACATCTTCCGAAAGTCGCATACATTCTCCACTGGTTTCCGGAGCCTTCGGAAACATTTGTCTTCAGCGAGGTAATCAATCTGCGGAGAATGGGACTTCCCCTGAAAATCTATACTTTATACGGAAAACTTACCCGGTGGCTCTCACCCGAAATGCTCGCGGAATCGGCAGGTGTGGCGAGGCTAGGGCATAAGGCCCTCAAGGTCATCCTGGCCGATTTCGCATACTGGTCCAGGAAAGACCCTGCCACAACCCGATCACTTCTTCGACTGGTCCCATTCCGAAGGTGGAGTTGCCTGGAGCAGACCGGTGAAAATCTCTGGTCTTTTCTTTGCGGATTCAGACTTGCGAGACTGTTTGAGCAATCGGGTGTTCAACACATTCATTCGCCATGGGCTAACGGGCCGGCCACAGCCGCCTGGGTTGCCTCCAAGCTGACCGGGATTCCGTTCAGTTTTACGGCCCGGGCCGGTGACATCTATCCCCCTGACGGCGCGCTCGAGGATAAGATTCATGACGCTCTTTTCGTAAGGACCGATATGAAAACAAATATCGGCTATCTGGCAGGCTTTGCCGGTGGAAATACGAGCAAATTTCTGCTCACTTATAACGGGCTCCTTTTGAAAACCCACAGGGAAGCTCCCGTAAGCATGTGCGCTCCATGTAGGATATTGGGGTTGGCCCGGTTCGTCCGAAAAAAGGGCTTTGATGTGCTTCTCCAGGCGGCAAAATTGCTGGAAAAGGAGGGGCTCGATTTTCATCTCACACTGGCCGGCGCGGGTCCGATGCGATTCCAGCTCAAATATCTGGTGCGAAAGCTAGGCCTCACTCACAGGGTAACCTTTCCCGGGTTCGTTCCACACGATCGTATTTCCGATCTGTTCTGTTCTTCGGATGTGTTTGTGATGCCGAGTATCGTCCATTCCACAGGAGATCGTGACGGAATTCCGACAGTGATTATGGAGGCTTTGCTTCACAGGTTGCCCGTGGTGGCGTCCGATGTTTCCGGGATAAGTGAAGTCATTCGTAATGGGGAGACTGGACTGCTGGTTCAACAGAAGGACCCTAATGCACTGGCGAAAGCAATCCGTGCAGTGCTCAGCAACAGGGAAACCGCGCTTAAGATGGCGGAAAAAGGGCAAAGCCTGATCCTGGATTTGTTCGATCCGGAAAAGAACCACAGGAATGTATTCGATCTCTACAGCAATGTCGCGGCCGGAGGACCGCCCTTCATCAACGATGTTCGATAATGCTTAGAGCCGCAGCTTCATTATGCATGGGAATAACCTCCAAAATTTCCGGATCTTTTTTGAAATATTTCTGGAAGTAGTCCAGCCTGTTTACTCCTGAATCGCTCACTGATTCAACTCTCCGAAATGGCAGAGTATTATTTCATGTCTTTCGAACAGTCCTTTGACTCCAGGGGAAATGAGGAGATCTTTTTCCCTGGCGCGAGAACCGAGGAGCCGTGTTTTGCAGCATTCAAGGTCCGCGTCCACAATCCCTGGATGTGTCATCAGCTCGCTTACTCCGGGCTCGAGCATGCTGCAGATTCGCCGAATTATTTTTTCGTTCATGAATCCTGAGGCGGAAATCCCATATAGGCCGGCAGGCGTTTGAATTCCAGCCTTCCGAATTCGTGACCTGAAAAGCGGCCGAGCAATAATAGATCCGCAAGCCATAGCATACTGCTTTACGAATTTGGTCCGTTCGCCTTTTGCCAGGTCATAGAAAAACCTCCACGCACCCTCGGCTTCGAAAGGATCACGCATTACCTTGACCGAAAAACGTTCTGCTATTTCGATGATAATTTCGAGAACAACCGGGATGATATGAACATGCTTATGGCTATCGAAATGCGTTGCGTTGATCCCGCAATCAAAAACTTTTTCGGCCTGGGAAAAAAGCTCTCTTCTGATTGCATCTCTCATCTGCCTTCGCCCAGCGATTTTTTTCAGCAACTCGGCGGGGCTCGAGGGCAGACGGCCGTCCGGGCCAGCGAGGCCATGCAGTTTGTCTGCGGGCGACAGCGGCTTAAGATCAGTAAGGACGAAATGAATTCCCGTCCCGAAACCCTCCCTCCCTTTTGCAATCTTTACCGCGTCATCAAAAGCTTCACCGTTGGGCATTAAGGTGGCGCTCTGAAGTACGCCCACTTCTGCGCACTCGGATATGGCAAGATTGATCCCTCCGGTCAATCCGAAATCGTCAGCATTGATAATTAACTTTCGCGCCATGATCCTCCGGTCCGCAACCACTCTTCGAAAATGCAAGCGACAGTTCAATGGGAATACTAACCCGCTACTGACCCTTTCGAATGATTTCCTTCACCTTCCCGCCCCATGTCACCCGGTATGAGATGCCCCGCCACGAAAGCAAGCTGCTGAACCATGTGCCGGCATAGCACAAGACCGCCATGGCATTGGCGGTCATGACGGCCGGGATCCATCTCCATATCGGAATATCTTCATGAACGAGGGTTCGCCATTTCATGCCGATGGCCAAAAAGGCTGCCAGGAATGCGCATCCGGCAACGGTCATGTACTTAGGGGCGAAACCCATAATTCCGGCTGCGCACCCGAGACCCGCCAGGAAAGGTGCGCAAAGAAGGTGCGCCACAATGGCCGAGGCAGCCCAGGTGGCCGGCTGGCAGACCTTTAGGAAAAAAAGCTGTCTTTTGAGCCATCCATGCCAGGCTCGAAAGGTCATGCCTCCAACAGGCGTCAGCAGGCAGGCTGAAGAAACAGGCCGAACCCTGATTCCGGCTTTCGCCAGACGTGTGTACATCGACACGTCATCCACCACATTTTCACCCCAAAGGGCGCCTACTCTATTTTCTTCGAAACTCCGCCTTCTTATGGCCGTCGCCCCTCCCCATGGCTGCGTAATCGCCTCTATTGCCTGCAGCAGATGAATGGCCATAACCGATACGAGCATCCCCAGGGTTGGCAATCGGCAGTCTCCGGGAACGACGCGATGAAATCCAGTGGTCATAACCGCTTTGCCTGAGACAATGGGGCTTACGAGCTCTGCAAGAAAGCCCTGCGGGGCCCAGTGCTCGCTGTCGCAAAAGACCAGGATTTCAATTGAGGAATCCAAATCAGCCAGGCCTGCCAGCAGGTTATGATTTTTCTGGCTGCACCGGGACGCAGCCCCGCTAACTATGTGCCGCGCATTTCTTCTTGTTTGAATCACCCGGCTTACAATCTGTGCGGCAGGGTCATCACTGCTGCAGGTGACAAAAATCGCCTCATAATCGGGATAGGACTGATCGAGGAGCGATTCCAGGCAGGCTTGCATTACAGGGGTATCGCCAGTCAGCGGAATAATTACGCCAACCCGGGGGGCGCAATGAGACGGATTGCGCGGGGCGGCCTCGGCGCCCGGAGCCTGCCCGGCAAAACCCCCGCGCACATGCGCCTTGCCGAGAAAGTAAATCCCGTAAGGGAGGACAAGCCCCAGCGCGAGTGAGAGCAAAAAAAAGATTTCCAATCCAATCCCGTCCTATGGTTTTTACTAAAACTAAACCCACCAGCGGCCTTTACGGCAAAAGAGACTAGCAGAGGTGGGCGCTGCGCGATTTGTTTAACTCATGCCACCAGTAACATGCCAGGGTCAGCACGGGAAGCAGGGCCAGGATTTCCGAAGCCTCTCTGAACAGGTAAATTCGTGAAAGAAGATAGAGGATTGCGCCCAGGGCGGCTGTGGAGATAAGGTGGAACAGGGCCGTTTTTGAAATCAAACCGAAGCGCAACTGACAGGTGGAAACAGTGGCTGCGGCAACGACCGCTTTGGTCAAAACTATTGCAAGAACGCTCCCCAGCAGGGGATTTGCAGGGATTAACACCACGCAGCATATGATGTTGAAAACAAGTCCGCCAAGGTAAAAGGACAACAACAATAATTCTTGCTTCATGCTGATCATGAGATAGGCGGCAAGGTTGTGCAGGAACCCGATGACAATGGTAGGCGTGAGGTATTTCTGCATCCAGACGGCGTCGCCGTAAGCGGGGCCGTATATCAGACCGATGAGCCGGTCGCTTTCTATGAACAGGACGAACATGATCGGCAATGCGGCGGCGAGCAGCCATTCTGTCGAATTGCGAACGAGGCGGGCCAGTTCAACGCGGTCGGTTTCCCAGAGTTTCACGAATAGTGGAAACAGGATGTTTTTCAACAGCAAGGTTACTGTCAGAGTTGAAATCCCGTCCACCATCTCCCATGTTACGCTATACTGGGCGACATTTGTTGGACCGCCGAACCGCTGGAGGAAGAAGATGTTCGCCTTGTTATACAAAATGGCCGCAATCGCCATAACGGTTAAAGCGATGCTGCCCCGCCCTGTCGCACAGATATGGCTGATTCGTGGCAGGCGGAAACGCAGGCTGGCCCTTTTTGCAGACGTGAACAGCACTCCGGCCAGGTTTGCGGCGGTTTCGACGATCTTGTAAAATGCGAGGATCAAAGGGGCTGCCCCGAGGAAAAGCAGGGATAGACCGTAACCGAACCCCAGGGTTGCGCCCATGGCCTTGATCTTTCCTTCCAGACGCTGATTGCCCTCCACCTGGAAGGCAACGAAGAAGGAACTCGCCAGGGCCTCCATCCCGACCCCAATCCCAAGCACAAAAACCAACATCTTCAGGCCATGCGAATAGCCCTGCCAGTGAACAAAAAAAAGCATGCCGAGGCATCCACAGGCTAAAAGCATACCCTTGAGCATGCTAACTTGAACCAGAATGTCGCCCTGTTCAGTCTCTTTACGCGTCAAAAGAGACACCAGGTGCTGGTTCAACCCGAATTCGGCCATGAACAGAAGGACCTGCCCCACGCTCAGGGCCAGCATGAATTCGCCGTAGGTGGTCGTGTTGCTCCTGGCGAGCGAAATCACAAAGAGGGCCTGCAACCCTTCTCTGAACCAGTGAGCGCTCAGGAGGTAAGCGAATTTTCTAAGAACCCGATGCGATGATAAATTGCTGTCGCGGTCCCCGGCTTCCTCTGTCGCGCCTTCATCGGGTTCGCGGAGGAATGCCGAGGCAAACACCCTCGAGACATGCTGCCGAAAAATGTGAAACATCTGTACTGTGCTTCTCAGACGTTCCATGGACGTTCTGCGCCGCAAAGACGTCGAGGGGGATTTACGGTCCGAAAGCGGCAAGGATATGTGAGGAGTCGATACGGGTAAAACAGGGTTTTAGGATACATATCAAACCTTCAAAATTGTAAGGCGGCTATTACGAATCGCAGCCTGTTTCACGTTGTGCATCGGAAGTCTACCGGGAGCAGGGGCATTTCTCAAGCCGGCCCGCCACCAGACCGGTTATCCTCTGCAAAGGTACGATAAGTTTTCTCTTTTTCCAACTTATTTATGGCATTTTATCTTATTTTGCCGCTGCAGGATGTAATCACCCTTGGATCGACTTCTTCGCTTCGTGTGCCTGGGCGCAGTTTTTCTATATTCCTCCTGCTCTTCAGGATCAGCATGAGCGATTTAGGTCCCGGCTTGCGCAGGCGAAATCCAATCGGCGCAGTTTGGCTTTTGACGCCAATCGAATTTCCCTCTGCCGGTGGTCTTCCCGAGGAAAATCCTGTTGGCGCCCGGCTTCAGGTCCCGTTGAACCTGTGCGCTCCTTGACAAATCAGGGTGCTCGTGATATTTCGACGAAGGTTTAACAACGACAAATAAAGTCCGTGTAAATTCAGAGGAGAAAGTTATGAGAACAATGTCAGTCGGTGTTATTGTTCTGTTCTTAACCATATTATTTGCATGTGGTAAGGTCGGTGCGCTTGATTGTGATAATAATGAAGTAAAAAGCCGTGTGCTGGCTGAATTTGCCACACAACTGAGAGACAACTTTGCAGAGAAAATTAATCGTAATATAAAAGCTAGTATCGATGCCGGAGATACTGCGTTGAAGGTATTTAACGTCAAAGGATATGAAAATCTAAAAGCAGCAACCAATAAAAGCGACCTCAATGGCAGTGCAAAGATGGCCCAAGAATGGATTAATGGAGAAATGACCGCTTTGGAAGCTGCAATAAGCAAATCAACGCTGACAGAAATTAGGACTATAAGCAAGGATGATGGCGTAAAGAAGTGTGATTGCGAAGGTGTTGTGAAAGGTGAAGGCTTTAACGATGTTATAGAAAAATACTCAGTACGGGATACATCTGAAGGTCTTCGTGTTGAGTTAACAGGTGAGGGTAGCTATCAGGCTAGTCCTAAGAAATAGCTTAAACCATAACTAGCATTGGTGGTTTCCATTAACTGGACAATTTAGAGCACTGCCCGGTTTGCCCAATTATAATTGTAATAAACAAAAAGCCGCCCAACCGGCAAGATCTCGGCAAAGGCGGCTTCACATTTAATATGGCTCTAATCCGTGACCCCATCCGCTCATCCATGAAACGCCCCTATGATTACCCCTATCCTCCTGTGGTGAACGTTTACAAGTTTCCGGGCGTATATCAAGACTATTCAGCAATTTCGGCGGTATTGGGGGAAACGGTCACCGGCATCGACATGGGCCTTTTGCTGGTCGGTCTGCTCTCGACCGTTTTTCGGCATCTGCTTGCACCGCCCTTGCCGGGCGCCGCCGGTGCGGCGCCGGCTGGGGCAGCCTTCATCATCATGTCCGCAGACGCTTCCATACCTGGCCTTTTCTGCGCATGCGGTTCACTTCTATTGACTCTGGAAGACTCATGGCCTTAATATAGGCAGCGAGGCGCCGGCGCCTGTAAAGATATATTCAGTTTTCTAAAATCCGGACCGGCCATGCGAATGGTGAATTGCCCAAAATGGGATACCGGGATGCTTAATAAGAGAAAACAGAAACGAACTTCGGAAGATTTTGTTCGTGCGATTAGCTTGAACGACCCGGCGTGTATTGGTGTGGACCTTGTCGCTCTCCTGCCCGGCGGCGACAACGGGGGAGCTAAATTATTGTCTATGGAGTTGGTGAGGAACCTGAGCCGGATTGCTTCGAACTGGCAGTTTGTCCTCCTCACTTCTGAGAAAAGCCATGATGAACTCGCCGTCCTGGAATCCCCAAATGTGCGTCGCCTTTGCGTCTTACAAACCAGCGCATTTAATTCTTCACCACCATGGATTATCCGGGTGAGGAACTGGGTGTATGGCGCACTGAGGACGTCGCTGCCGCGTGCAGTGAGGGCGAAATTGGACGATGCGCTTACGAGGGCCGCCCGCCATGTGCATCGGGGGACCATTCTCAGGGAAATAGGCGCCGACCTGTTATTTTGTCCTTTTTCAGTCCCGTTTTGCTACGATCCGTCAGTCCCCGTGGTCTCAATTATCTACGACCTGCAGTATCACTATTATCCTCAGTTCTTTAGCGAAGAGGATCGCCGTTGCCGGGAGAGGAATTTCAGCGAAACCAGCCGCCTCGCAAACAAGTTGATCTGTATTTCGGAATACGTGCGGAAAACCGTGCTCCAGAATTCGAACCTTGAGCCGGACAGAGCAATAAGCATACCCATTCAATTGTTTCACCGCCTGAAAAAGCCATCGGCCCAGGATGTAGATTCCATCCTGCAGCGCCTTGGCCTCGGTGGAAACGAGTTTCTCCTGTACCCCGCCAATTTCTGGGCGCATAAGAACCATAGAATGTTGGTCACTGCATTTGTGATGTATCGGGCGCGCCATCCGGAGTCCAACCTGCGCCTGGTGTGCACCGGGGCGCTCGACAATGAAAAAAAAGTCTTGCAGGAAGCCGTATGCCGCATGGGGCAAAAAGACTGGATTGTTCTGCCGGGATTTCTTACCGAAGAAGAGTTTACCGCAATTTTTGCCTCATGCCTCGCTCTCGTTTTTCCCTCCCTGTACGAGGGCTTTGGAATGCCGGTTCTGGAAGCCATGGCCTTGGAAAAACCCGTTATTTGCAGCAATGTTACCAGCCTCCCTGAGGTTGCCGGAGATGCCGTTTTTTATGTCGACCCCAGGAAACCTCGGGAGATCGCCAACGCCATCGAGCGTATAGCGACAGATAAGGGACTGAGGAAAAGGCTTATCGATAAGGGCCGCCGTCGACTGGCCGAGTCAGGTGGTCCGGAAAAAATGACGCGCGAGTATCTGGACGTTTTTCTGGATGTGATGCGAAAACCGGGTCCAGGCGCTCACATATTGCACGGGATATATCCGGACGGCTGGGCCGGCGAGAGGATTACCCTTTCTTACGGAAAATCATCCATGGCGAGATGTCTGGAGGTTGTTTTTCATTACCCCCACTGGGCGCCTCATGGAGACTCGTCCATAGTGATTTCGGATCAAAGCGGCCGCTCACAGACTCATGTTATCAAAGAAGGCGAGACAGTGACGATTAGTTTTGATCTTTTGAATTGCGGATCGATTTTACAGTTCCAGATTGCGCCCGTGTTTCAGCCTAAAGCACTCGGGATGAATGATGACGAGCGCATGCTGAGTTGTATTTGCCAGGAGTTCTGGATCACTTCTGCAACAGGGCGGGACAGCCTGCTTTGAACAACAATTCTTGAAAGGTGAATTTAATGAGTTGCGAATCTCAAAAATCCGCCCTCCTGACGGGAATTACCGGTCAGGATGGCGCCTATCTGGCGGAGTTTCTCCTCAATAAAGGCTATATCGTTCATGGCATCAAGAGGCGGGGTTCACTTTTTAACACCCAGCGAGTTGATCACCTCTATGAAGACCCGCATCAGGCAAGCCGGCGGTTTATCCTGCACTATGGCGATCTGACGGATTCCACCAGTCTCATCCGCATCGCCCAGGAAGTTCAGCCCGATGAGGTTTACAATCTGGCTGCACAGAGCCACGTGGGTGTATCGTTCCAGGCGCCGGAATACACAGCCGAAGTGGATGCAGTTGGCGCACTGCGCATGCTGGAGGCTATCCGCATACTCGGTTTGAAAGAAAAAACCCGTTTCTACCAGGCTTCCACTTCGGAACTCTATGGCAAGGTGCAGGAAACGCCCCAAACGGAACTCACCCCATTTTATCCCAGGTCTCCTTATGCCTGCGCCAAACTGTACGCATACTGGACAACGGTTAATTATCGGGAGGCCTATGGAATGTTTGCCTGCAACGGCATTCTGTTCAATCACGAGTCCCCCATACGCGGCGAGACTTTCGTGACCAGAAAGGTTACACGGGCTGCTGCGCGAATTGCTCTCGGGCTCCAGGATTCCCTCTATCTTGGCAATTTGAGTTCACTTCGCGACTGGGGCCACGCAAAGGACTATGTAAGAGCACAGTGGCTCATTCTCCAGCAGGATATCCCGGATGATTACGTGATTGCCACCGGTGAGCAGCATTCGGTAAGGGAGTTCTGTCAGCGGGCCTTCGCGGAATTGGGAATCGAACTGGAATGGAAAGGGAAGGGCTTATCCGAGCAGGGAATCATTGCTGCACTGAATCCCTCAGCTCTCTTGTCCCAATACTCCAGGCACGACAGCCTCTACTCAATCAAAACAGGCAAACCCGTTATTTTTGTGGATCCACGTTATTTTCGGCCTACGGAAGTAGATCGGTTATTGGGTGACCCAGCCAAAGCAGAAGCAAAACTGGGCTGGAGGGCTGAAATCTCCTTTGACGAGCTCGTAAAAGAAATGATAGCTTTTGACCTGCATGAGGCTGTCCGCGAAAATGTGTGCAGGCGCAATGGTTTCGAGGTTACATCCAGTTGTGAGGCTCACATGTAGAGGAGTTTTGAGTTTTTAGTTTTTAGTGAAAAATTAAGGGTATTCCAACTAAAAACTGTTCTTCGGTTGTTTAACTAAAAACTAGAAACTCTTTTTGAAACTGTTTTTAGGCTTTTCAACTAGAAACTATTTTTGAGGCGAGCATGGCTGGTTCAAGAAGCTATCGGGATTTGGTGGCTTGGCAGAAATCCATGGACTTGGCTGAGAGCATCTATTCCTGTACACGCTACTTTCCCCGCGAAGAAATATACGGCATTGTCTCGCAGATGCGCAGGGCCGGAGCTTCCGTAGCCTCCAATATCGCCGAAGGTCAGGCCAGGAACAATTCAGGGGAATTTCGCCAGTTTCTTGGAATAGCCCGAGGATCAGTTGCGGAGTTGGAGACATGGATTCTGCTAAGTGAACGAGTGGGGTACCTGGACTCAGCGAGATCGGAGAAGCTGTTGGCGAACTGCGAGGAAATTCAGAAACTCCTCATAGGCTTGAAAGATTCGCTCAAGCCGAAAGAGTTTTGAGTTTTTAGTTTTCAGTAAGAAAGGGCAATTCTGCCACTTTTCCAATAGGACATCCTTGGCAACTCGACTAAAAACTGAAAACTGTTTTTGAAACTGTTTTTGAGGTTTTGGCAACTCAACTAAAAACTAAAAACTGAAAACTAAAAACTGATCTTATGAAAAAGGCACTCATCATAGGAGTCTCAGGGCAGGATGGCGCCTATCTTGCCGAATTTCTGCTGAAAAAGGGCTATCGGGTCTTTGGAACTTCCAGGGATGCTCAGATGACCTCTTTTGGAAATCTCAAGGCTTTGGGAATTCACCAGGAAATGGAGGTTGGGTCGGTTGCCCTCAACGATTTCCGCAGTGTGTTGCAGGTGCTCAATAAAGTGCGGCCTGATGAAGTATACAATCTCGCAGGGCAAAGCTCCGTAGGCCTTTCTTTTGAACAGCCGGTGGAGACTTTTGAAAGCATTAGCCTTGGGACCTTGAATCTGCTGGAGGCGATACGCTTCATCGGCGAACCGATGAAATTCTATAATGCAAGTTCGAGTGAGTGTTTTGGCAATACGGAAGGATTGCCGGCAAATGAGAAAACTCCGTTCAGCCCCAGGAGTCCTTACGCCGTGGCCAAAGCAGCAGCCTTCTGGCAAGTGTCCAACTATCGTGAAGCTTACGGAATCTTTGCCTGTTCCGGACTTCTTTTCAATCATGAATCCCCGCTGAGACCTGAAAGGTTCGTCACCAGGAAAATAATATCCACTGCCTGCAGCATAGCAAAAGGTGGAAAAGAGAAACTCGAACTGGGCAATATCGCCATCCAGAGGGATTGGGGATGGGCGCCGGAATACGTGGAAGCAATGTGGTTGATGATGCAGCAGAAAGGACCCGAAGATTTCGTAATCGCCACCGGCAAGACACACAAATTGGAAGAGTTCCTGGAATTGGCGTTTTCAGCCGTTCGATTGGATTGGCGGGAGTATGTCGAGTTCGGCCAACATTTATTTCGTCCTACGGATATCCTGATCAGCAGGGCAAATCCCGCCAGGGCCAGGAGGGTGTTGAACTGGGAGGCGGCATATGGTTTGGCTGATGTTGTTACAATGATGGTCGAGGCTGAAATGGGTCGGGGCGACAGGAGCGGCGGGGCGCTTTCGTATTCCAGGATTGCTGTGCGATGAGTAGTTCTAAATTGGTGAGACCTGTGCAGAATGCTGCCCGGATCAGCATAGTCACTCCGTCATACAACCAGGGCAAGTACATCGAGAGGACCATCCAAAGCGTTCTATCCCAGGAGGTCCGGGGACTGGAGTATGCGGTCATCGACGGCGGAAGTGAGGATGAAACCACATCTATTCTAAAACGATACGAGGATAGGCTCTTCTGGATTTCGGAACGGGACAGAGGTCCATCCGATGCGATCAATAAGGGATTTCGCCGATCCAGCGGGTCTGTGCTCGGCTGGCTGAGTTCCGATGACGTTTATTACCCTGGCGCTTTGAAGACCGTTTTGGAGTTCTTTGAGGAGAAGCCGGATGTGGATGTGCTGTACGGCGACGCGTACCATATCGATGAGAATGACGAGGTGATTGAAAAATACCCGACCGAGGATTGGAGCTGGACTCGTCTTCACGATAGATGTTTCATCAGCCAGCCGGCTGCTTTTTTTCGCAGGAGCCTCTTCGACGAATACGGGCCTCTCGAGGTCGGCTTTCGCTGCATGGATTACGAATATTGGCTCAGGCTGGGAAAAAATAGGGTCCGCTTCGCACACCTTCCCCAAATATTGGCTGCAACCCGTTTGCACAAGGAAGCCTTCACACTTGCAGGGCGGTTGGCCGGACACAAAGAAATTAATGGTTTCACGCGTAGGCACCTCTCGAGGACTCCGGATCAATGGCTATTCAATTATGCGCATGCGATTGCCGAGGCGAAGGGGTACGATCGGCGCCGGCCGTTCAGTTTTATATCCACACTGGTTGTTTATTCACTCTATGCCGCTTTTCACTGGAACAAAAGTGTGACCCCAAACATGGCCAGGGTTCTCTCGGCATGGATTAGAGAGCATCTGGTCTCAGAGTTCAGGCGCGCTTAGGGAGGCGATGCTCATGAGCCTTCACCACAGCATTTCATGTCCCTTCGGGCTGCCCGAAACCATGAAAAGACCCGTAGGAT
>PLSV01000265.1:0-32039 GCA_003165235.1 Syntrophobacteraceae bacterium | reverse complement strand
GCCTAAGGAACTTTTCGTAACAGAGGCTGGTCGTGGACAGGCCAGGGAGAAAACGGGGCATAGTCCGGTCAAAGAGAGAAAGGCTTTGTTAGACGGGATTGACAGGGAACGTAGGAGAATTTCACCATATTAACAGGATTAACAGAAATTACTATGGATTTGGGAATTTAAGAAGTTACGGAGCCTCTTGTAAAAGTCCTTCGACGTCATTCCGGCGAAGCCTGCCCCGGGAGTGTCTGGTCCGGGGGCCGGAATCCGGGTTTTTCAAGGTCTTCCGGACCCCGGATGTCTCCGGGGTGACGCTTTTGTTGAGTTCTGCAAGAGACTCTGGGGATTTAGGAATTGATCCCTGAATCCATCAATTCGCAATCCCTTAATTCCAGGCTATTTCCAAGCCCTGAGACCTTGTTGATCTTGTTGAATTTTGGTTTTCTCTGTGTTCTCTTCTTGTCCTGACCATTTCCCGCTCTGTGGTGAACGGGCGCTGCCTCTGTGGTGAACGAGAGACAAGAAATCTTATGAAAATTGGTTTTGACATCAGCCAAACGGGCAACGGCAAAGCTGGATGTGGATATTTTGCGGACAGCATAATCCAACAGCTTGCCTGGATTGACTCGGAAAATGAATATATTCTTTATCCTACCTTTGGGAATTTTTTCTGGGACCCTGAATGGAAATCCTCCACCCGCCGGATCGATCACCCGAAGTTCCGCCGCGCCGAAGGGCATACGACCCTCGATAAGGCTCGAGCTTTCTGGTCCAACCCGCCTGAGGATTTGGAAACCAGCCTGGGCAAGCCGGATATCATTCATTCAAATAATTTCTTTTGTCCCCATGGGCTGAAGAGCGCCCGGCTGGTTTATACGTTATATGATCTTTCGTTTTTGGATCATCCGGAGTGGCACACCGAGGAAAACCGGCTGGGATGTTTCGATGGCGTCTTTAACGCCTGTTTGTACGCCGACATGATAGTCTCCATTTCGGAGTACAGCCGCAGGCATTTTCTGGAAATATTCCCACATTTTCCTCCGGAGAGAATTGTCGTTGTCCATCTGGCCAGCCGTTTCACCCGAAAACCGGACCTTGCCTGCCCCGCCCAACTCTCATGTCTTAAGCCGGGAGAGTTTTGGCTGACGGTCGGCACGCTGGAGCCGCGCAAAAACCAGATTGGGCTGCTGCGGGCTTACGCTCGACTTAAATCAAGTCTTCCGAAGACTTTCCCTCTGGTGATGGCCGGAGGCCAGGGCTGGTTGATGGAGGACATCCACAGAACAGTGGCGGATCTTGGTCTGGCGGAAGATATCATTAT
This sequence comes from Syntrophobacteraceae bacterium, assembly GCA_003165235.1. Lineage (GTDB taxonomy): Bacteria > Desulfobacterota > Syntrophobacteria > Syntrophobacterales > Syntrophobacteraceae > SbD1. The sequence continues at coordinate 30,730 of PLSV01000265.1, read as the reverse complement.
GCCGGGGCGCCTCGATGATTCGGCCTTGCAGTGGCTTTATCAAAACTGTTACGCGATGGTCTACCCATCCTTGTTCGAGGGGTTTGGCCTGCCTGTCCTGGAGGCGATGAGCCTCGGTGCGCCGGTCATCAGTTCGAATGTCGCCTCCATTCCTGAGATTGCGGGTGATGCCTGCATCCTGGTGAACCCTGCGGCTGAAGAAACGCTGTTTCAGGCCATGCTGAATTTGACGGGAGATCGCAGCATGCGCGACTCCTTGCGCGAACTCGGACTGAGGCGGTCAAGACAGTTCAGTTGGGAGGCTGCCGCACGCGGCGTTCTTGAATGCTATCGGGTTTGTACCCGGCGATTTCATGGGCCGTGAATTGCATTACATACTTTTGACCGCAAAGTTGCTGAGGTCTTGTCCCGGCGCGAATGTATAGGAGGCGCGTCTTGACAGTGGGATTATTTTGATGCAAGGTGAAAAACGATGAATTCAATGAACCCGTCGCCTGAAGTTGAAGCAGTTGAAACGCCTTTATTGTCCGTCGTTATTCCTTGCTACAACGAGGAAGAGGTTATAGGCGAGACAATGAAACGGCTCAAAGCTTTCTGTTCTGGACTCGTCAACCTCGATGTCGAACTCATTTTTGTCGATGATGGCAGCAGCGACCGCACCCGTGAGCTTCTCAAAAGCTTTGCCGCAGAGGACTCACGAATTCGGCTGATCGGCTTTGCGCGCAACTTCGGCCACCAGATCGCTGTTACCGCCGGCGTTGATGCAGCATGTGGCGACGCGGTTGTGCTAATCGACGCCGATCTTCAAGACCCTCCCGAGGTCGTTCATGAAATGATCGCCAAGTGGCGTGAGGGTTATGACGTAGTCTACGGAACACGTATCGAGCGGCCGGGTGAATCAGCCTTTAAGCTCGCGACCGCCCGTGGTTTTTATCGGCTGTTAAATCTCCTCTCCGACGTATCGATCCCTCTTGATACCGGCGATTTTAGATTGATGAGCCGGCAAGTTGCCGATGCGCTCAGGGCCATGCCGGAACGAGATCGGTTCGTGCGCGGCATGGTGAGTTGGGTTGGTTTCAAACAGACCGCGCTTCCTTACAAGCGCGCCGAGCGATTTGCTGGAGAGAGCAAGTGGCCGTTAAGGAAAATGCTTCGTTTTGCCATCGACGGGATTCTGTCGTTCTCCACCAAGCCGTTGCAAATGTCTGTTGACCTTGGAATGTTGTGTGCATCTCTAGCGTTGGCAGGCATTCTCTATGCCATGGGTTTGCGCTTATTCACCAATATCTGGGTTGAAGGTTGGACTGCATTGATGATTGCTGTTCTCTTCATCGGCGGAGTGCAGCTCATTTGCGTTGGTATTCTTGGTGAATATATTGGCCGAATATATAGCGAAGTCAAACATCGGCCGCTTTACATTGTTCAAGAGTACCTGGGCTTTAATCAAGCGGGCCCGGCAATGTCCCGAAGTCCGGTAGTCGTAAAAAAATGATTGCCAAGAAAATACTCCGTCTAGTCTCAGGCATACGCAACGGGCCATGGTGCGTATGGAACCGGTGACAACTCCAGGGAAAAAGGCCGGGTCTAACACGGGCAGGTGGCGCTGTATCAGGTTCGCCCTGGGTTTGGCGATCACTGTCGCCTGTGTGGGCTTTATCGTCAGCCGGGTGGATTTCGGCGAGATAAGAGAGGCGCTCGCCCATTTTAACTGGCTTCTGGCCCCTGTCGGGCTTGCTTCGCTCTCCTTCGGCTACGTCATGCGGATAGTGCGTTGGGCACTGATGTTGCGCGCAGGCGGCGCCAATGTCTCCATTCGGGATTGTGCTGCGCCTTTTCTCGGTTCGATCGCTCTGAACAATGTGCTCCCCTTTCGCGCAGGCGATGTCGTACGGGCCTTGGTTTTTCCCGGTGCAATCGGGGTCAGGCGCACGACGGCTGCCGCCAGCCTCGTACTGGAACGCCTGGTCGATCTTTTGTCCCTGCTTCTGTGTCTCGGGGCCGGATTGACGTTGAGCGGGCTTTTCAGTCTGCCGGCCTGGATGAAAGATACGGTGCTGTTACTGACAGTGGGCGGGGTCGGAGCGATGGCGGCTATCGCCTTGTGCAGTGCGCCGCTCACCAGCCTGCTGGGACGAATTGCGGAACGAATCGGCAGGGGCGGCGGGGGACTGCTCGCGAAAGTGCTCCGAGTGACGATCGAATTGATGGAAGGGGCGGGCGCAATGTCCCGGCCGCGTACGCTCATCGTCCTCTTCGGGTTGTCATTGCTCGTGTGGGCCGGTGAAACCGGACTGTTCCTTTCCCTGATATTCGGTCTTGGACTGTACGCCGGCCTCGCGGCTGGACTATTGATCATGGCGGTGGCCACACTTTCCACCCTTGTGCCGTCGTCGCCCGGATACGTTGGTCCATTTCACCTCGCGGTCTTTACCGCCGTCTCGATGCTCGGCGGTTCGTCCTCGCAGGCGGCCAGTCTCGCGCTTTTGACTCACCTGGGCCTTTGGCTGCCGACGACGCTTGCAGGAAGTCTCTTCATTGCCGCCAATCCGCAACTGTTCAAGGGAATTAAAGGAAAGTACGCCGGCGGCCCTGAAGCCGACGATCTCAAACTGGCGTAACGAAAGAGAAATCATGACGGACCAGCACGATGTCATAATTGCAGGCGCAGGTTTTACAGGTCTTACTGCCGGTCTGGCCCTCGCCCGCGCCGGGCGTCGGGTGATGATTCTGGAAAAGGACTCAACCCCTGGAGGCCTGGCGGGTTCTTTCGAATTTCGCAACGGGGTCAGGGCCGAAAAGTTCTATCACCACTGGTTTAACAACGACGCCTATGTGCCGGCCCTAGTGAAAGAAGTGGGAATGCTGGATCATCTCGTCACTATGCCGTCACGGACTGGAATGTTTTACGGGGGGCAGTTCTGGCGGCTGACGACGCCCTTTGATCTGCTCCGATTCTCGCCATTGTCTTTCGTCGACAGGCTCCGCCTTGGTATCCTGGTCTTCAGGGCGAGGCGCGTCAAGGATTGGAAGTCGATAGAGCATCTCTCGATCCGTGAATGGCTCGAGCCGCTTTGCGGTCCTGGAGTGTACAAAGTGGTTTGGGAACCGTTGATCCGGTCGAAATTTTCCATTTACGCCGATGAAATCAGCGCGGCGTGGTTCTGGAAGAAATTGGTTCTGCGCGGGAGCACGAGGGATAAAACAGGGGGCGAACAGCTTGCTTACTTTAAAGGAGGTTTCGGTCTGCTTGCAGAGGCCTTGGCCGACCAGATCCAAAAAGCAGGCGGGGTAATCCATTACGGCAGCCCCATTACCGGTGTTCGAGTGGACAACGAACAGGTGAAAGCGGTCACGACACCTCATGGAACAATCATGGGGCGGCAGTTTTTGTTCACGACATCGTTCCCGGTAATTGCCGGTATTTTTGAGGGCAACGCCGACGAGAAATGGCTTGGCCGATTGCGGCGGGTGCGTTACCTCGGCAATATTTGTCTGGTGCTTCAGCTCGATCGGAAGCTCTCTAACATTTACTGGCTCAATGTGAACGATCCTGATTTTCCGTTCGTAGGCGTGATCGAACACACCAACTTCGATAGTCCGGAAAACTATAGAGGCAGCCATATTGTCTACCTTTCCCGGTATCTCTCCACTCAAGATCCGATCTGGACCTGCAGCGACGATGGTTATCTGGACCTGGCCTTCGAGCATCTCGAACGGATGTATCCAGGGATAGACCGCTCCTGGATAAGTGATTTTAAGGTCTGGAGGGCGGATTATGCCCAGCCTGTGGCCGAGAGGATGTATTCGGGTTATGTTCCCGGCGGGCGGACCCCGTATGACAACGCATGGATCTCTACAATGGCTCAGATCTATCCCGAAGACCGCGGGACCAACTATGCCATTCGGGAAGGTTATGCCGCTGCGGATATGATTGCAAAACAACTGGATTTAAACAACAGGTGACGCCATGAGCAAGTCCTTTTCGAATGATATCTTTAAATGCCGGAAAAGCATGCCTGCAACACTAAGAGGGGTCCTCCTGAAAACCGGGTTGTTATCAGGTATGCTGATTACCCTTTGCCTCTTTTTACAGGCAGCGGACACTCCTGCCCGTGCTCAATCGAATGATTCACGGGCGCAGGCCGGAGCGCCTGCCGAGGAAGTCCTGACCCCTTTCCCCGATATCGTGCTTCAGGGGAAACTCCAGTGCTCCCTCAGGCGGCAAGTGGTTATGCCCTTTCGAGGAGTCATAACCAGCCTGGATGTCCGGCCCGGCCAAACCGTAGAGAAAGGACAAGTTCTGGCGCGCTATAAGCTGGCGGCCGATATTGCTCAGCAACTTCAAAAGCAGCTCGCGGCGCCCCAGATCCAGGATATCGAACTGGGATTGGCAATTCTGGATAAGGCGCTGATCCCTCTCCAAGCAAAGCTGGCTGAGACGAAAAGCCTGGTGCAGGAGAATATGGTCCCTTCCCAGAGCCTGGTTCAGATCGAAAAGGAAATCCAGTTTCAAAAAGTGAGCCGCAAAGCTGCTCAAGAGCGGTTAAAGCTGGAGCGCCAATTCTTGGTTGAATTCAAAGCTTATGTGAAGGATTCGCTCGGAGGATCGCTAAATCCCGTGGCCGGTTCTGAGGATGCATCCATAACGGCCCCGATCGCAGGGCAGGTCGTATCGATTCAGTCAGGCCTGTGCGAAGGATCGGACCTCGGACCCGGAGCGCCCACATTCACAATCGGCGTTGTGGACCCCATGTTGATCCATGCACAGATTCATGAGAGTGACCTTGTCAACGTTCACCTGGGTGAAAAGGCCGAGGTCACAATGGAATCCGTTACGGACCACGCTTTCGAGGCCACGGTGAGCCGCTTTTCGCTGACCCCTTTTGCCCTCGGGGTGGGAGACCCTTCCTACTACGACATAGAATTTACGATTCCGAATCCCGATCATGTTCTTAAGGAAGGCTTCAAGGGCGAGATTGTGCTTCAGCCTTGGAGGGCATCCGGATCGAGCCTGCCCAAAATCGTCAATCCCTCCTTGGGGTTGGATAAAATTGGGGATCAGACATCCTTCTGGATGGGCGGCAAGGAAGAAACAGAAATCTCGATTACCTCGCCTCGAAATGGAAAAGTGGTCTTGACGGGCTTCTTTTCGGCGGGCCCAAGTATTCCTGGCAATCCCCGGCGCCGCTTTCTCCTGTCCTCTCAGAACTCCTACAAAAGACAACTGGTGTTCCCGAAAGACGGTTGGTGCCGGATTACCGTCCCTGTGTCAGCGGGACCTAACCGCATCACCCTGCGCGCTCTTGATGAACCAACTGTGGCTCGACTGCCCAACGGCGATCCCCGCCCCTTTGTCATAGGGGTCCGTGGACTTGCCGTGAGTGAAGTCAATTAGAATGAATCCGGGCAGCGCTTATCTTTCAACTTTGCGGCGGAGATTTAGCAGCTACGGTTCTTCCAGAGGGAGCAGGCAAACAAATTCACCTGGGAGAGTGCTGCACGCACTATTCTCGAGTGCTATAGGACTTGCACTCGGCGATTTCATGAGCTATGAATTGCATTCATACTTTTGACCGCAAAGTTGCTGAGGTCTGGTCCTGGCGCGGATGTATACAGGTTGAGGTCTGACGTGAGATTATTTTGGTCGAGGTGAACCATGGTGAATTAAAAACGATTTCGATGGTTATCCCGTGCTACAGCGAAGAAGAGGTAACTCCCTGGTCGATCGAAAAAACGAAAAGAGGGTGTGCTGAAAACGCTTTCGTACTATCTCTTTTATCGCCTGATCTCTCGTCTCTCATCAGTGGAGCTTCCGCTCGATTCCGTCGACTTCTGCCTCATGGGTTGCAATGTTGTTGACATCCTGAGAATGATGCCGGAGAAAGATCGGTTCGTCCGCTGACTTTTTGCCAGGCAGGGGGAAATAATTTTATGAGCCAGCAACGAAAACTTGTTTCTATAGTAGCGCCTTTTTTCAACGAGGGCGAAGGGGTTGAGCGCTTCTATCAAGCTCTTTGTCCCATCCTCAATCAAGTTCCAAACGTTGGCTTCGAGGTGGTATGCGTAGACGACGGGAGTCGCGACGACACATTGAAAAAACTGATCGCTCTTGTTGGCCGCGATCCACGTTTTCGCGTTGTAGAGCTCTCACGGAATTTTGGCAAGGAAGCCGCATTAACTGCCGGTATCGATGCCACAAGGGGTGACGCGGTCATACCAATCGATGGCGATCTTCAGGACCCACCAGAATTGATCCCGACGCTGATCATCGAATGGCAGCAAGGTGCAGAAATTGTGCTTGCTCGCCGGACCAACAGAAGTTCAGATTCATTCCTCAAGCGGAAGACGGCAGAGATGTTCTATCGATTTCACAGCCGCCTCTCCGCAATCAAAATCCCTGAGAATGTCGGCGACTTTCGCCTTATGGATCGGCTTGCAGTGGAAGCCCTTAAGCAGTTTCATGAGCGGCAGCGTTTTATGAAAGGCTTGTTTGCCTGCGTTGGTTTCAAAACTGAAACTGTGGATTACACGAGAAACCCACGTGAAGTAGGTACAACCAAATTTTCAGGGTTGAAACTTTGGAATTTCGCGCTTGAAGGGATTACCAGCTTTAGCTACTTACCACTCAAGGTATGGACCTACATTGGGGGTATCGGCGCTCTTCTAACTTTTTTGTACGCTGTGTTTATTATTGTGAGAACATTAATCCGCGGGGTAGATGTTCCAGGCTACGCCTCCTTGCTGGTTGCGATTTTGTTCTCTGGTAGCCTTCAGTTAATTAGCCTTGGCATGCTGGGAGAGTATATTGGCCGAGTTTATATGGAAACCAAGCAACGCCCAATTTATCTCGTTCGCAAGCATTACGAGGCCAGCAATGCATCCTTATGCCCATCTGTACATGGCAGAGACGGAGGCTCGTCATTGGTGGTTTGATGGCAGAAGAGCCATATTGGTTCTTATCATTGGCGCTTTTAATTTGCCTGCTTATAGTAAATGGCTTAAATAAATTGACACAGTTGACGGCCTTTCATATCATATTTCCGAACTCATCAACGGGATGGGGACAATGAAAGCACTAACGTTATCGCATCAAGAATAGCTCTAGCACATGCTGCGCTACGAAGAGACATCCAACACGTACATAGGAAACTATGATGTATTTTGAGGCTGCGGCATTCTAACGATCTCAAAGATGAAAACTGCTGAAAGTTAAGCGGCTATGTCAACCTATTTAGGCAGCTTATTATATCTATTTGAAAATCTATGCCTGAGCGCTAAGATGGTGCAAGTGGTCAGATTCGGTATCGTTGGAGTGCTCAATACTGGGGTCACGCTTGCAGTGATATTTGTTCTTATGAAAGGCTTGATGGTGCATTATGTCTTTTCGAACATCATTGGGTATGTGCTCGGCTTTATCAACAGCTTTGTGCTCAATAAAAAATGGACTTTTCAAAGCAAGGGAAACGTTGGCCTTGAGGGGATGTTGTTTGTGGTGGTATTCGGAGTCTGCTATCTTATACAGTTGGGCTCCCTCTTATTTATGAAAGAAACGATGGGTGTAAAGGCTGTCTACTCGCAGTTGCTCGCAATGGCAGCGTATACGAGTTTGAACTTCACATTGAATAAACTCATAACGTTCAAGAATAGGTGAAGGCTACTATACAAGACGTATCAATATCAGTGGTAATACCCCGTTATAATGGAGGAGCAGTGGTTGCAAGTTCTCCCAAAAAATTGCCTGAAGCTTGGTTGGCGTTACTGCTTGGTCTTGTCGCCTTCGTGAGTGTCACCGGTGGTAAGATAATTCGCCCAGAATATGTGGATTGGCTCATGGAGGATGATCCAGCGCAGCACTGGTTGGGATGGCAGTTTTTTCGGCAGTCACCGATCTTTCAATGGCCAATAGGCTCAAATCCAAATTTCGGGCTTGACATTGGTAGCTCGGTTGTATTCACTGATTCGGTCCCGCTCCTTGCTTTTTTTTTAAAGCCCTTTAGCTCATATCTTCCAGATACATTTCAGTACACCGGATTATGGATTCTGATTTGTTTTTTCCTTCAGTCAATTTTCGCCTGGAAGTTACTCTCTCTTTTCACTCAAGATAAATGGCTGCCACTCATCGCAAGCGTGTTTTTCACACTCGCTCCTGCATGCCTATGGCGTTTGCATGGTCATTACGCTTTATTTGGCCACTGGGTGCTGCTGGCAGGGTTTTACTTCTACTTTTCGAAGAAGTTTTCCATCCTCCGCTGGATAGGTTTGTTGGCTGTGACCGCGCTTATTCATGCTTATCTACTCGTCATGGTCTTAGCGATATGGATAGCAGATCTGACTCAGCGTAGCTGGCGAAAAGAGGCTAGCACCGGAAAACTGGTCTGCTATTTTCTTGGTGGCAGCGCAATCACCACAATCGTTATGTGGGCGGCGGGGTATTTCATGCTAGGCACTGGCATCCGAATCGGTGGTGATTTCGGCGTGCATCGCATGAATCTTCTTTCGTTGATCAATCCGGACGCTAGTTACCCGGGCGCAGATTGGTCTAAGTTACTGCGCGATCAGAAGGGGCGGTACGGCGATCACGAGGGATTCAATTACTTGGGATTGGGCATGCTTGGGCTGGCCTTCGTTGCTGGTTACGAGCTGCTTCGCAACATAAAAATGGTTCGCAGCATAAAAATGGACTCCGATGCCAAGGTCGGTCCGGTACTCATTCTCTCCATTGGTTTTTTCTTGTATGCAATTTCGAACCACATAGCTATGGGCGCTCATGAGATATTTTCATACAACCTACCATCGGTAACCGAGTCTTTCACAAATGCGTTTAGAGCCTCTGGTAGGTTTTTCTGGCCAGTCTATTACGTTATATATCTGGCAATATTCTACTTAATATTCTCCAGGTTGGAACGTAGCGTTGCAATTACACTCTGTTCGGTTCTGCTATTCACTCAGATCATCGATTCTTCAGATGCTTTGCGTTTTTTCAGGAATAAGTTCACTCATGCGCCGGCGTGGGCGTCGCCTATGCACGCCCCTCTTTGGAGTGACATAGCGCGTCAGTACAAAAAAATCATTTACGTTCTACCGCACAATGCGCCCGCCAATTGGATGCCCTTGGCCCATTTTGCGGCTACTAATGGGATGGCGATTAATATAGGTTACTTCGCTCGCGTGAATCCGGCAAAAGAGCGCAACGCTAGCAGACAAGTAGCCACGTCGATAATAAATGACGACCTAAGTCCGGATTCACTTTATATCTTCGAGAACGATGCGCTTTGGAGAGTTGCATCAAACCAGATTGCACCATCGGATGTTGCAGGGGTTTTGGATGGATTTCGTATTGTTGCACCGAAACTAAGAGATTGCTCTACTTGCAATATAAGAGCAATCGCAAGTGTTTCTGTTGGGAGCGGGCTTGATCCTGACTACGAGATGGAGCACATATCTTTCACATCGAAAGGTACCGGTCATAAATACTTAATGTACGGGTGGTCGGGTCCGGGGGAATTAGGAACATGGTCCGATGGCGATACCGCTGCAATCTTTCTCAAACTTTCCGCCCCTCCAAAACGGGATCTTAATTTATGCATCGGAGGTCACGCCTTCGTAAATGATAAACATCCGAATCAAGAAATCGATGTCCTCTTAAATGAACACCTTCTTAAGACTTTGAAATATAATTCATCATCCAAGGCCGCACGTATGGTGAGAATCCCTAGATCTCTCACGTTAGAAAAAGAAGGGTGCCTGTTGATTCAATTCAGGTTCAAGGATGCCAAATCACCAGCAGAATTGGGCTTGTCCGGTGACGGACGAATCCTTGGCTTGCACCTCGAGTGGATGCAACTGAGATCGGCCAAGGGATATTTCGCATTTACGCTCGCACATGGGACACGCTCATCCACCAACGTAGACTTTAAAATATCCGCGTGGCCGCGTGATATCTCGTTCGCACGAAGCTTGTGCTCTGCTGGGCCGTGGGGGACAAGGTCTTCAAGTGATGTCGTGTGTAGGAAATCAGAATAGACGGTCCGGAATGGGGGGGATTTTTTTCAGAATAGATTGACAGGCAGGTGGGTATTGTCGGAATAAATGGACCTCATAAAAGAGGCCTTTTTTATTGAGAAGGGTGGGGAGTTTTTGCAGAACTCACCGCCCCAGGAACAATACGGGTACGTGAAGCACCCCAAAAAGGTGAAAGGATGATACTGCCTGTCGAGCTTAGAATTTGAGAAAAATTGCTGGAAATATTGGCATTAATCACAACCTTGGGGCAAGGTTTTCAGGAGTTCTTCAAACCCGGCTGCGATTTCCCGTGTATAAATCCTTGCCCCTTCACGGTTCAGGTGGGCCGGGTCTGAAAAGAGCCCGGGCCTGTAGAATTTGACATCGGATTCCTTTGTCATGAAATAAACATTTTTGTATTTTTGTTTCAGATAATGCCAGAGCTGGGGATGCGGCCCCCGGGGCATATCAACACGCCCTTTGTAATCGAGGGAATAGTCGTCTATGAGAATCACCATGGTCCCGTTACGTTCATTTAGCGCAAAAAATTTTTCAACAAAAGGGTCCGTTATTTTCGGCGCCTTCACAGGCGACGTGACCTGTTGTGGCAACGACGGTTGAGCCTGTATATTTGCCTGCGCCTGATCCTTTACCGTCAACGGCGTTATTTCCTGTTGCGGCGTTGGTGGCTGGCCTTTTGCCGTCACCGGCGGCTGGCTCTGTTGAACCGCCCATGGCGGTACATAATCCTCACTCAGATTGCCACCCTTCACCGCCTGTTCGATAATATAGTAGTAGCCCCTGTTCTTTAGCAGATTTCTCCGAAGGTCCCTTGCGGCCTTCTCGGGTGCGGCATATTCGGACTGATAAATGTATTCCCAGTCATGCTTATATGTCTCGCCCAGGTTAGCCTCCCGCAGGAAGGCCTTTTTATGTGCTTCGCGAAAAGCGGCTGGAAGAAAGGATAGCGCCTGAATCAGGCAGGATTTCTTTATGTTGGGCCAGAATGAACCCAACGGGTAGATGTGGCTCCATATAATTTCCGCATTTTTGGCCAGATATGAATATCGGAGCGCCTCATTCAAACCCGCTCCCATTATTGAGTATGCAGAAAACAGGTATTGGCGAAATCCATCCGTCTCCAATAACAATATGATGTACTTGGGAGGCTTGTTCCTCTTTAAATAATCTTCGAGCATAAAATAATGAGGTGCAAGAGGGAGGGCCGGCAGGGCAAGATTGTATGAATATACTCGTCCATTCAGCTGAACGTCGAACTCTTCCGGCACGATCCCCGCAGTTATTTTGCTGGTGCCAATAAAAAAGATGCTGTCTTTACCTCCGCTGTCTTTAAGAAAACCGGCTTTTCTCACCCAGTCTCTCTTGAATGCAACAACCTGTTTGGTTTTGTCAGTGTACATCAAAGCAATGTCTCGAAACCAGCTCTGTGACAGCGCAAACAGCACTACCAGTGAGAGGCAGACCAAAAGAGATCTTGGTATTTTGAAACAGCCTATCCGGCATAAGTCCCGGTCGGACCGGGACTTTGTTGAAGATAACAGATCAGGCGCGCCGGCCCGTGCGTCCGGACCCCTTGTCCCGAGCAGAATGCCGGGCCTTTGCATGCGGTCGATATCCAAATCCGACGGACATCGTTGCTCAAACATTTCCTTCACCTTGCTAAAACTGAAAGTAAATAAACTCTTTTCCGATATTCCACCGGTAAGAAATCATTAATACAAAGAAGACAAAATAAATTATTCCCCGCGGCAGCCAATGAATCCTGGAAAGAACCATCCGGTCATTCTTGTAGTATTGGAAACCTTGAATAATCAACAGTATGCTGACAAACATCGTCACATTTATCAGAAGATCCTTACCGGAAGGCGCTATCCCGGCGACTTCAAATTTGAAAGCAAGAGATTTTAGCATTTGCCAGGCCTGGGTGATTGACTTAACCCTGAAGATGAGCCAGCCGAGACAAACGAGATTGAAAAAGAAAAACATCTTGCAAACATTCCATATCCCTGAAATGGACTGATTCCTAAGCCTGGGCAATGCATCCAGATAGGGTTTTATTGCCCTATAGGCGATAAGAAGAAATCCGTGATAGCACCCCCACAATACGAAGGTCCAACTGGCGCCGTGCCAGAGTCCTCCGAGAAGCATAGTGATGAAAATGTTTCGATAAGTCAGGAGGTCTCCCTTCCGGTTGCCTCCCAGCGGAATATACAGGTAGTCCCTGAGCCAGGTAGAGAGACTTATATGCCAGCGTCTCCAGAATTCAACCGGATTGGTCGCGCAATAAGGCAGGTTGAAGTTAAGAGGTAATTCCACTCCCATGCACTTGCCCAGGCCTCTGGCAATATCGGTATAGCCGGAAAAATCGCAGTAGATCTGGAAGGCGAATGCATAACACGCGGCGACAACCTGCAGGCTGTCATAGTTGGGGCCCGGTTGGTTGAATACCGTGTTCACGACCTGCCCCAGAGAATCGGCGGTAAACTTCTTGAATAATCCCCAAAAAATGAGATAGCAACCGGTATAAAACTGATCCAGGTTGATTTTCCGGACAGAAGTCAATTGATGAAGCAGTTGGCTTGCTCTTGAAATGGGTCCTGCCAGAAGGGGAGGGAAAAACGTAACGAAAACCGCAAAGTCAAACAGGCTTTCAGCGGGGGCCAACCGGCCCCTGTAAACATCGATCGTGTAACTCATGGAAACAAAGGTATAAAATGAAATCCCAATGGGGAGTATTACGGAGATCAAATGGAATTCCAGCGGCAATCCCAAAACAGACAGAAGATGGGCGAAGCTTTCCGCGAAAAAATTAAAGTACTTGAAAAATCCAAGAACGCCCAGGTTGCCTGCTATGCTCAATTGCAGCAGGAGCTTTTTTCTCCCTGCTTCCTCAGCTTGATAGATTGCTTTTGCTACGAAGTAATCCAGGCACAGAGTAAAAAACAGCAGTGATAGAAACCGCCAGTCCCACCACCCGTAGAAGATGCAACCACCCAAAATAAGCAAAGCGTTCTGGATCTTGAGATTATGTCGGGAAACCAGGTATAGGCTATAGAATAATAGGAAGAAGATCAGAAAGGTAAAAGAATTGAAAAGCATTGGGTCTTTCTTGGTCCCACCCGTACCGAAGTGGTCTGAAAATCGGGGTCCTTTATAGCCGATATCCTAATTTCAAATGAACATGTCACACCAACTTAGAATTCCGGAAAACTCAGGCAGCAGGGTCGGGAGTGAATCTCGCGCGTTGACTCCATGGCTGCGGTTAACGATCGCGCGTATGCTGGGCCTGCCCCCTGGAACCATTCCTTGCCACCGCCTGAAGAAAATGGTAGATCAACCGTGAATTGGTAGAGTCGGCCTGTCGGTTGTGGCCTGCCGGACTTGGGCCGGGGAATCGGAAGGCTTTTTATCTCATGTACAGGCTGAATACGCAAGCTCTTTGACTGGCCGCAACTTGCATTGTGCTTGTGATTTGCAGCCAAACACTCGTGAAGCCGGCCAGCGTCCGGTCAGGGGGTATGCCGGTCCTGGAGATCGGCATTGCCGGTTTGTTGCGTAAGTTTTTGGCAGTCCGCTCCATTTTTTTTGGATTTGGCCTTTACGCCGTGAGCGCGATTCCATGGCTCTAGGTCATGTCGAAACCGGATTTCAGCCTGGCATTCCCGATGGTGAGCCTGACATATACCGGGACATAAACCCTGCTTATTGAATTTCAAACAGGAGTAGTTCAGGAATGGACACGTTTCATAACATACCTCAGCCACTTCTCAATTGCCGCGGCCGAGGTTTCCTTACAACAGAATCTGCTTTGCTCTTATTTATATTTGTAATTGAGTGGTTTTTATTCAGGTCCTATGTATTAAGGGAAATAGCATCTGGATTTCCGACTTCGTTTGATCAATCAGTCTATCTTGCCCGGTATTATACTGATTATGAGAGTATCCTCAACGGCAGTCTTTTACGATTCATCCTAAAGCCTTTATATGGCGGATATTCGGATGTAGCCCAGGGATTATGGCTAAACTATCAGGCAGTATTACTATCCGTAATTTTTGGCGCATCCAGGCTGGTTGCATTATCTATTAATTTCATTTATTATCTTGCCCTGCAGCTATTTTTCTATAAAGGCGTCAAATCGATAACGCATGATTCGCCGTCTGCCTTCATATGCTTTGGGATGCTGCTGGCGCTCGGAACGCCGTTTCTATTCGCTGGTGGGATGTTTGACTTTAGGCCGGATTTTATTGCATTCTGTATATTTGGTATTTTAACTTCTTCAGTAATTATTTCGGGCGCTTTTCTGGACAGGAAATGGTCTGTTGTCGCTGGCGCATTTGCAGGCCTTTTAATACTCACGCGGTATCTTACATCAATCTACATATGTGTAATTTATCTTATATTTACATTGCCGATATTAATAGCTGTAATCAGGGGTTTTGGCAGGCATCGCGCCGAAATATCCATTATCCGTATAAAGAACATCATTGTTTCAGGGTTTTGTATTCTACTAATAAGTGTTGTTCCTCTTCTCCTTTCGCTAAAATCGACGATGTACTATTACGGGTCGGTGAGTACTGACAGCTATACCGTATGGTCCATGGAACACGGCATATCTTCCTTATACGGGAATATCATATTTTATTCCACACATATTTTGCACCAAGTATATTCAAGTGTTTGGATCTTTTTTGCAAGCCTTTTGGCATTGCTGTTTTTCTCTATATTCAATAAGAAACATCTGGATACACAAGCCAGATCTGATAAATCTATAGATATCAATCTTAGTCTTCTATTCTCAACGTTGGCTGTAGCGGTCCCATCTATTATATTAACACGTATTAAGTCATCCAATGAATGTGTTATCTCCATTATAATTATTCCTATGCTGTATATCCTGTCTATTATATTTATAAAGCTATACACAAAATGTATCGCTACCAACGTATTTAAATACGCAGGCATGCTCATCCTGGGCATCGGGCTGTTCACAAACATAAGCAATTATTCAAAACATGGATTTCATTTTGCGAACAGGCAGGATAGCGATCAAGTCTCTGCTTTGTATACAAAAATTGGCCAAATGTGTGAAACATACAATATTGTTGCGCCACGCATCGTTACCGATAGCGTTCGCCATTATTTTGTTGAGAAATTGTTGTTGGATATTTATTATGAGAAGTTCAATCGCCTGATTTCTCCCAATGACATGTTGGCCAGCGACATTTTTCTTAATAATCCCAAAGTGGCGCTTGATTTGGTGGGCAAAAGCGATTTTGCCATTATCACTTATAAAAATGCTGCATCCGATTCAATTTATCCTATCGCCAACACCATTGAATCCATTCGTCCGGAGATGCTTGACCTGGTCCGAAAGCGATTCATTCATATTGATACTTTCTTTATCGAACATAGGATTGTCGACCTGTTTATGAAACCCTTATTTCGTGTCGAAGGTCTTGATGGAGATTGGATCACAAGTGATGGGCTTCTGCTCGAAGTTGCTCCGGAATTCATAAAGGGCGGGGCGTCTCTCATATTGACCGGAATATTTAACCGGGAATGGTTGCCAGTTGATAAAGTGGAGGCGGCGTCGCGGATCGTTCTCCCTGTGGAGGCCCAAAGTGGATTGAAAACGGAGTTGAGGGGAGAGGGGAATCGCTATACAATTGAGATTTTATTCCCTGAAAACTTCGACGCAGGCGCGATGAAAGGACCCGTCCAGGTTAGGCTTGATTTCTCGGGTTATTTCGTACCCTCTGAGCTGGGAATAAATGATGATCGCCGCAAGCTTGTGTTTTTTGCTCCAACTGAAAAAAAGGTAATTTACACGACTCCCGAGAGTAATGTGAAGCTTAAATCGGTTGAAGGCGGTTATGACAGGGAGACAGATGATACGGGCTGGTGGCGCTGGTCTTCGAACGCCCTAAAGTTTCAGTACGAGATTGAAGGTTTGAAAGAAGCCAAATCCCTGTCGATCAGGTTCCAGTATTCGTGCGCATCCGATCGATCTATCAACATCGCGGCTCGGGGCTCGGACTCGTCAAAGGAAATGGTGATTCACTGTCAGGAGGGTGTGCATTCCTACGTTGTTGAAGCCCCATCTTCCAAAGATCGTCTGGATATCACCTTTACATCACCTGAGCCGGCTGTGCCGCTGTCAGATTCAGATCCGCGAATGGGGAAATTTATGATCAGGAATCTGGAGGTGGTTTCGAACTAAGTCCGTTAGTATTTTGGTTGCGGCCCAAGGCTGCGTTGTGCTCTCTTGACGCCCGGAGGAGCGAAACGGGGTGACCCGCCCCTGTGGTGAACTGCATCTTTTTGCCGCTTCTATTGCCGGTTCTGGTTGCCGTTTCTATTGCCGCTTCTGGTTGCCGTTTTGCAGGACCAAATCACCGAGTGGTACGATATTGCGGGATTAGAACAAATTGAGGAATTTAGGACAAAGACAAATTGAGGAATTGAGGAATTTACGAATTTAGGAATTTCACCGCTCACCAACCTGAATCCGCTGCATTTGCGCTGCATTTGCAGCGGGGGTGGCTCTTTTAAAACCGAATAAAGGTGGTCGAATAACGGAGGACAGTGACAGGATGCCGGATTTCCGTCTTCCGGCCTCTCCACTCGCCCTTCTTCTTTCTTCCTGCTTTCAGCTCGCTCTTCACCCTTCACTCTTCCCCCGCTCACTGGGATTTGATGTTCTTTCTGCTCACTGCTCCTCGCGTAGCGATAGAACCAAGAGGAGTTATTTTTTACTGCTCACTGCACTTTGTGTTCCATGCTTTTCGCTCTCTCGCTGAATTTCCGCTGTATTCACCGAGGACGTGCCAATTAAATCAAGGAGTTGCACTGCCCCCACGTGTATTTGCCCTGTATTTACAGTGAACAAGCTGGTCATCGCAAGGAGGGAGGACACGGCCTCCTCCCGCTGGGTGGCGGGAGGAGGGTTATCAGGTGTTTGCCGCCTTGATCGTGTGTGGGGCGGGCATGAGGGCCGGGCGGATCAGGCGGCCATGAACTGCTGGGCTCGTCTCTTGAGTTCGTCCGCATTAACGTCCTCTACGTGGGTGGCGATCATCCACTTGTTTCCGGCAAAATCTTTGATGGAAGCCACCCGGTCACCCCAGAACCGATCGGCCGGTCCTTCCAGCGATTCGCCTCCGGCTTTCAGAGCTTTTCGGTACGTCGCCTCGGCATCCCGCACGTAGACATAGAACGATACGGGCATAGGAGAACAGTCCTTCGTCGCCTCGCCCAGCATCAAAATCGAATCGCCGATCTTCATCTCCGCATGCATCACGCCGCCGTCGGGCGCGGGAACTCTATAAACTTCCGTCGCCTCGAACGCCTTCTTCATAAAGTCGATCAACCGCGCCGCCCCATTGACGGACAGAAAGGGCGTCACGGTGTGGTAACCTTCAAGTATCGCTTTAACAGGCATGGAATATCTCCTTTTTTACGGACTACTTGTTTATACTCCTGTTATTCAATCTAATTCACGCCCGCAAAAAAGCTCAGACCCGCGAGATTTCTTCCATGCCGATGAAGCTGTCGGGTCGGTTTGTGCGCAAAGATGACCATTGCGCCGCGAATCAGTTCAATCGAGCACTCCTCAGAATTCCTTTCCCGCCCTGCATTCTCGACCGCGATCTATTCCCATTCCATCGCAGGTTTGGAGGCCGTAACTTCGACTTTTTAGAGAATGGACTTCTCTTTCAGGAACCCGATGCCGATTGCTCCTACCACTGCGAGTAACGACCAGAACAGGAAAACATTGCTGAAGTCATATGAGTTGTCGGGGAGTGTGATGACCAGATAACCCGCAATCATCGGAGATAAAAAAGCCCCAAACTGTCCGATGCCGTTTGAGACTCCGACCGCGCGGCCCACCAGTTCCTTGGGATAACGCCATGAGGGGAAGGCGTACATCATGCCCCACGCCAGGTTGACGAAAAAACCGCCGAGCGCAAGGAAGAGCAGCAGCATGGAAGTATTGCCCTTGGCGACATGTCCTATCAGGTTTAGGGCCGGAATGCATCCAAGGAAGGCGATGATCGTTACGACCTTGGGTTTTCCCCCGAACCACTTGTCGGCCATCATTCCGCCAAGATACATCGAGAAGAAGGCTACGACATACGGAAGCGATGCATAAAAACCCATGGTCTTCAGATTCAGTCCATGCTGCTTGACCAGAAAAGTGCTGATCCAGGTAGTCATTCCCCAGTAAATCATCAGCATGATAAAAAGTCCCAGGACATAGAGCCAGAACTGGACGTCGGTCAAAAAGATCTTGGAGCTGTAAGTCTTCCCGTGCTCGCTGGCCTCGACGTTTACGGAGGCTGTGATCATGTCGTATTCTTCCTTTTTCACTTTTCCTTTTTCATACATAGCTCGGGGGGAGTCATTCGTGAATTTCCACAAAAGAACGACGCCAATGAGACCCGGAAAGGCCAGTATAAAGAACACAGGGCGCCATGCTCCGCCAAAGAAAGCTGCGGCAAGCTGAGTGACCAGAATAGGCACGATCGCGGGCGCCACCGCCCATGTGGTGGAAAAAAAGCCGCTCGCCCGGCCTTTTTCTTCTCTCGGGAACCAGTTCGCAATCATTCTTATGGCAGGCGCAAAGTGCTGTCCCTCGCCGATCGCCAGACCCAGCCGAAGAATAATGAACTGCGTATAGTTTCGAACGAAGCCGGTGATAAAGGTTATCAGGGTGAAGACCCAGATGGCGATGTTCATCGTGTTCTTAGGCCCGATTCTGTCGGCAAGGTATCCGGCCAAAAACTGGGCGATCGAGTAGCCGAAAAAGAATATCGATCCCAGCCACCCGATTTGAACAGCGGTTAATTGGAGGTCTTTTTGAATATAGGGAAGGAATGTCAGTACGCTAATCCGGTCAAAATAGTTAATCAGGTAAAGCAGCCATATAATGCCGAGTATTAAGTGACGGTATCCCCATACTGTTTTAATGCGCTCAGCCATCTTCATTCTCCCTTATGGGTCTTATGTTTTGCTGCAACAGCTCTTCACATGATCATCAGGTGGATTGCCTATCCGGATTTTTTGCCTCCTTTGAATAGAGGTTGTTGTCATGCAAATGATAGTCGGACCGCGCCGGGATGTTTAGAGATAGTTGTCGGACAGATATTCATGGGGATATTAGTCCAAACATCCCGGCGATATAATCGGCGACGAAAAGTCAGTTTTCTATTTTTGCTATCTTCTTTGCTATCTTCATCTTTTCGCCCAGCTTCCCGAGCCTTTGATACATGACCCTCTGGCTTTGAGGTGAGCCTGCGCCATGCATGCTTTCGATCAGAGCCGTCCCGCCGGTCATGTTTTCCAGCAGGCGAAGGATTTTCATCCTGGTTTCCGTGGAGACGCCTTCGACGCCTTTCATATATTTTTCCACGTATTTCCCGATCTCCGGGCTCCTCAGATCGCTATCGAATGGGAGCGTCGCGAGGATGCCTCCGCCGATGTCATGCGCAAGCCTCGATATTTCGTAGATGACCCGCGTGATGTTATGCTTCGTGCAGTTGGCCAGCAGTGGATCGGGGTAGTAGGCCCCGCTCCTGGTTTTTGATCCCAGGGCCGAGCAGGCGACCGAACCCGCATAGACGGTCTCCGCAAGGTGCAGCATCTCGACGAGTTTGTCCTTAATGTGGGATGCGCCCAAAGTACCCTGGTATTGCGCCGCAAGCGCGCTGGCGCCGATAACGACGTCGGAAACACCGCCCTTGCAGCCGCCGTAGTTCTGCCGGTGAAGTGTCGCGAACCTCTCGACCAGAGGCCCGCAAAATTCAGCTTCGCCGCACATGAAGACCCTCTCCCAGGGCACGAAAACGTCTTCGAACACCACAAGGGCCTCTCCTCCGACCATGCCAAACTCGCAGTTGCCGGCGTCTATACCGCACTCGAACTTCCTCTCCTCGTTCGTCTGCCGTCCGAAAATCATCGTGATGCCGGGAGCATCGAGGGGTATGGCCGCAACTATGGCGTAAGCCTCGTCGCCTTCAGCCATAGCCTGGGTAGGCATGATCATGATCTCATGGCTGTTCACGGAACCGGTCTGATGGGCTTTGGCGCCCGTGATTAGGACGCCGTCCTCCCTTTTCTCGACGATCCTGGTATAAAGATCGGGGTCGGCCTGCTGGCTTGGCCTCTTGGAGCGGTCGCCCTTGGGGTCGGTCATCCCGCCGACGAGCATAAAATTTTCGTCCTGGAGTCTTTCGAGATATTTGAGAAGTCGCTGGAAGTATTTAGTGCCGTGCTTCTCATCCATTTCGAAAGTAGTCATGTAAAGAGCGTTTACGGCGTCAAACCCCACGCAGCGCTGGAAACAGCTCGCCGTTTCGTGGGCGATGAGGCGGAGCATCTGGACCTTTTTTATGAGGTCCTCGACTGATGAATGAATGTGGGTGAACCGGTTGATCTTATGTCCGGTGATGCTGCTCGTTGCGGTCATGAGGTCTTCGTGTTCGGGCATGAGAGCCAGTTCGTAGGTCTTGGCCGCCGAATTTATGTGCGGGATAAAAGCGGGATGCGTGGTGCGGTCTTCGACTTTTTTGCCGTTGTAGTAAATCAGTGTTTTCTGTTCTTTCAAACTCTTGATGTAATCTTCTTTTGTCCTGATTTTCATAAGTTTCCCTCACTCAAAAGACTTTGGACAATTTCTGCGGGATTACGTTTATCGTCCCTGATCACCACTATTCTTCGACAGGCCCTCAAAACCATGTTTTCCACGGGACATGCAGTATCGCACCCTGAGATGAGCAGAACGGTTCCCAAGTCCCGGTCATCGAGACTGACCCACTCGATCGAGTCACCGGCGGCATTTTGAATTTCCTTGAAATACTCCACCCGGTCAAACCCTGGATCGCAGCCGCCGCAGTATTTCAAAACTATTCTTTTCCTCATCTGCCCCGGGCCTTCGTAACCAAATTGCTTCAGATCGTTTGCGTTTCCAGCCGGGGAAGCGCGCCTCTGCGGCCTGGGACTATGGCAGAGGCGCAGGAAGGAGCTTCGTGGCCTCCCCCTGCAACAAAATCAGACTTCCCTCGTCCACAAAGACGCCATCGCAGGCCCGCCCCCTACGCAAAGAGAAGCCCCGCCCACGGTCAGGCCCAACCTCTCCAGCTCGTAGTAGAGGGTCACGATGATTCTCAGAGCGGAGCTTCCCACCGGGTGTCCCAGGGCTATCCCGGAACCGTTGTTGTTTACCTTGTCGAGGTCCAGCTTTATGCCGAACTCGCCTTCGAGCACCCTTCCAACCCCGAGCCACTGGGCTGCGAAGGCCTCGTTGATTTCCCAGTACTCGATATCTCCAAACTGGAGGCGCGCCTGTTTGAGGCATTTCGGGATGGCGAAAGCCGGGCCTATGCCCATCAGTTTCGGGTCGCAGCCCTCGCTGCAGATGTTGATCAGTTTCATGAGAGGCCGGATACCCAGCTCTTTTGCCTTGTCCAGGGACATGAGAACTGCGGCCGACGCCCCGTCATTTATGCCGGAGGCGTTAGCCGGAGTTACGACCCCGTTTTCCTTGAAAGGGGGTTTCAGACGGCTCATCTTTTCGATACTGGCGTCCTGGATCGGATGCTCGTCCGTGTCGAAGACCTCAATGCTCTTCTTGACCTTGACTTCGATCGGCACGATCTCCCGCCGGAAGGTTCCTTCCTGGATGGCGCGGGTTGCGCGGCGGTGGCTCAAAAGAGCGAGTTCATCGCACTCCTGGCGGGTTATGCCGTACTTTTCGGCGACGTTTTCCGCCGTGACGGCCATATGGCCGGGGACAAGCTCGTCCACGAGCCCGTCATGGAGCATATGGTCCTCCACGGCGGCAGCCCCCATCCTGAACCCCTGTCTCGCCTTCGCCAGCAGGTAAGGCGCGTTGCTCATGCTCTCCACACCGACTACCAGTCCGATCTCGGTCTTTCCCAGCATAATGTTGTGGCTCGCAATTTCGAGCGCCCTCATGCTCGAGGAGCAATTCTGATTCACGGAAACCGCGCCGCTCCTGAAGGGAAGGCCTATTCTCATCGCGACCTGCCTGGCCGGCAGGGACCCCTGCATAGCGCTATAAATCTGTCCCATACAGATCTCGTCTACGCTCTCCGGCGGGATACCGGCCCTTTCGACAGCGGCCTTCCCCACGGCCATGGCGAGGTCCCTTGCCTGCACGTCCTTCAAACTGCCCAGAAAATCTCCGATCGCTGTCCGACATGCGCTGACTAGAACGACATCTTTGGTCACTGTTTTCAAACCTTTCCTGAACGGGTTTAGAGCAAAAGAGGCATGAAGCCGCCTCAGACAATCGTGTGCCCACCATCGATGTAAATATCGGAACCGGTCATAAATGCAGGAGAGGTCGCGAGATAGAGTGCTAAAGACTTCAGTTCGTCGACCTGCCCAACCCTGTTCATGGGGATCATTTTTTTGATCAAACCCTTGCCCGCTTCGGACTCAAAGAAATTCTTGTTGAAATCGGTCAGGATGTAGCCGGGACAAATCGCGTTAACCTGTATGTTGTCCCGCATCAGTTCGAGCGCCATTACGCGGGTCAATTGAAGCACAGCGGCTTTGCTTGCGCAGTAACCGGTCATGTTGCGGGCCGAAATCTTTCCGAGAATGGATGCGACATTGATGATTTTCCCGCTTTTCTGGCTTACCATGATCTGGGCTACCGCCCTGGAGACCAGAAAAGTCCCGCGGAAATCGACGTTCATGACCTCGTCGAGGTCCTCGTCGGTCATCCGGATGACAGGCTTCTCGCTGCCGGGGATTCCAGCACAGTTGACCAGAACATCTATCTTCCCGAATTCGTCTGCAATTTCCTGAACGACGCGGTCCACGGATTTGGAATCACGCACGTCCATTGACTTTGCCGCGGCCCTTATTCCGTATGTGTTTTGAAGCCTGTCCGCCGCTGCCTGGCATCCGAGCACGTTCCTCGCAACGATTGCGAGATTGGCCCCCGCCTCGGCGTACGTTTCGGCGACGGTCAGTCCTATTCCTCTATATCCACCTGTAACGAGAGCTACTTTCCCCTCCATGGAAAACAACTTTTCAAAAAATTGTCTAGCCATCCACTTATCTCCTCAAATCTGATTCATAGAGAGTCTAGCAGGACGTTATCAGCTAAATACGGCTTTCAGTCTTTCGTATGACGAATCCAGCATGTTGATGTAGTTTTCGAACGTAAGAGATCGCAGTCCACCACCGGTGTAAATCTTCTGGGAGTCAACTATTCTGATTATTTCAGCCTCTTTCCTTGTCGGTGGAGGTGTCGTCCTGAGGTTGGCGGACACCTTCAGGTCCCATGAGACCTGTTTGCGAACCTCATCGGCGGTGATGCCGGGATGCACGGAATCGAGGTAGGCCTCTTTGGTCTCTTCATCAAACCGGAATATGGCCATGTTCGAAATAATGACGGCAGGGCCGTTGCCCGGATATCCGTTCAGTTCTCTGGACCCGGGCCCGTCAAGGTAGCCGGGCGATGTAATGAAGTCGACCTTTTCCAGGAAACGGCGCTTCTGTTGGTTCATCATAATCAGGGTCCGATTTGCGGAAATAGCTATGTCGTTCGCCCCGCCGCTACCGGGCAGCCTGGTTTTGGGGTTGTAATAGTCGCCGTCTCCGAAGATGGTCGTGCTGTTCAGATTCCCGTACTTGTCCACCTGTGCTCCCCCAAGCATTCCAAGGTCAAAGTACCCCCGCTGTTGATCGGAGAAAGCCCTCCAAAGGGAGGTCACGCATATGGCGTTTTCACCGCAGGCGTTATCGCCGATTCCAAGTATCAGCCGGTAAGGCGTGGCCCCGATGCATCCCGATTCGACGGCGAGGATCACGTTCGGAGCATGGGTCAGCTTCGCGACAAGTGCGCCCAGGCACGGTATGCCCACGCCTACGAATACGACTTCCCTGTCTTTGACTTCTCTGGCGGCAGCGACGACTAAAAGTTCCTGGAGCGTATAATCTTCCGCGTATTCTTCCATATTGTTGCTCACATGCGACTCCTTTTACGGAAACTGCCGGTGTCTCCTAAGGTGTCTCCTAAGGTGTTTCCAGAGGGACACTAACTGGCGCACTTGCAAAACTTTCGCTCGATCTGGGTGAGCTTTCTTAAGCGGCCCCATCCTACTTTTTCGCAGTATTCTTCATGGTCCTTGCAGCCGAACGCCCAACTATCGATCCATCTTTTGAAACCATCCCCGGTCTCTATCTCCGCCATCATCTCCATATGAAATGGGAGGTCATAGGCATAGGCATAGCACATGTTCCAGGGATGGCTGCAGTATGGGACTTCCACGACTGCGTCGACCGCGTACTGCGGTATGGTGGTGGAGTTCGGGGCCTTTTTGATGTCGTCGGTAGAGATGATCTCTTCGCAGGTGATGATCGTTTTTTTCGCTGCCCGTGCGATGTTTTCGGCATTGGACGAAAAACCGAGATACTGAGCGTTTCCGAGCATATCCGCCCTGTTTACGTGCACAATCGCCACATCCGGGATGGCCGCGGGCACCAGCGCCACCTTTTTGCCCCCGTACGGGTCGTCGATCACCCTGATCATGTCGTTGTATTCTTGGACGGACGACCCCGATAAGCGATTTTGTGCTCATGAAGGGAAGGCCCATGGCGCCCGCCAAGAATCGCAGTCCCATCGTGTAATTGGAGAATTCGCGAACTTCTATTTTGCGCGGGATTCCGTTCTCCACGGCGCGTCTGTAATTCGGACTGATGCCCGCCACTGCAAAGGCCAGCCAGGCGACCTCCACTCTCTTGACCTGTCCGGTTCCCACCAGGTAATCTGCGCACTCGCAAGGGCTGTCCCCCATAAGGGTCATATCTTTTTGCCCCTGTCTGATGATCTCGTAAGTAGGGGCGACAACCTGCTGACCTCCCATGCCGCTGAATGCGATGGAGCATCCGTCAAAAACGAACCTGGAAACGGCCTGCTTTAGGCTCATCCTTTTGTCTAAAGCTTTTTTGGTATCCTCAGCGCTCATTGTTAAGACTCTCTCCCTTCATGATTTGCCTCGTACGCTGTTGAAGATTTCCGGGAAAGCAACACGCCGTGTTAAGTGTTAATAGATGATTGATATCTGGTTGCCCTAAATTGATATGTCTATCTCGCCTGCAGCATTCGTGAGATATCCTGTGCGAAATAGGTGATGATGATATCTGCGCCCGCACGTTTAATTGCGGTGACAGATTCGAGCATCGCCCGATCGCCGTCTATCCAGCCAAGCCTGGCGGCCGCCTTAATCATCGAGAACTCGCCGCTGACGTTATAGGCGGCCAACGGTAAATCGAATTCCTCTTTCGCCCTTCGGATAATATCGAGATAGGGTAGAGCCGGTTTCACCATGATGATGTCCGCCCCTTCCTCTATGTCCGTGGCGATCTCTCTCATGGCTTCATTGCTGTTGGGCGGGTCCATCTGATAAGATTTTCTGTCGCCAAACTGTGGAGTGCTTTCAGCAGCTTCCCGGAACGGGCCGTAAAAGCAGGATGCGTATTTGGCTGAATAAGCCATTACGGGCGTGTTCCCGCAGCCGTTTTCGTCGAGAGCTGTTCTTATTGCAGCGACCTGGCCGTCCATCATGGCCGAAGGGGCGACGATGTCGGCCCCCGCCAAGGCGTGTGACAATGCAGTCTGCGCCAGGATCTCGATGGTCGAATCGTTATCGACTTCCTCGCCCCGAAGCATCCCGCAGTGGCCGTGGCTCGTGTACTCGCAAAGACACACGTCGGTTATGACGACTATATTGGGGACCTCGTTCTTGATCTCCCTGACCGCTCTTTGAATTATTCCGTCTTTGGCGAAAGCCCCTGATGCTAGTTCATCCTTTTCATCCGGAATTCCGAAAAGAAGAACCGCCGGTATGCCCATATCCTTAGTAGTTCGCACCTCTCCGATTATATGGTCGATGGACATCTGGAAATTACCCGGCATCGCCTGGATGGGTTTTTTCACGTCCCTGCCCGGCGTAACGAAAAGGGGGAAGACCAGGCTGTCGGCCGATAGTCTGGTCTCTCGGATCATCCTTCTCAGGTCGTCGTTTCTTCTGAGCCTTCTCGGTCTATAAATGGGATAATGCATGCTCACCCCCGTGTTTGTGTGATCTGTGTGGAGTCAAATAAATAAGGAGAGTCGAAGGGTTTCGGTGTTCCTCTACTCTCTTTTGTGCTGTTCTATGGGTCTTGTATATGGACGAGCATTTAGTATGCCATGCTGGCATATTTTGAAAATCAAGCTGTAAAAGCAATATCTTACACAATTGCCTTGCTTTTGCTCGAATATTGTGTTCAATTTGTTATGTCTCATAATGGGACATATGTGCCTCAGGCTGGGACACGAATGGGACATATCTTCATTCACGGATAATGTTGCTCTTTTGTTTTTTCGAAAATCAAATCCTGCCGGGCGCCAAGTTGGCCCCCTTACTAGCAAATCTTTTGCATAGCAGCTACAGGAAACGCGTTATGTCAGATCATGCCAACTGGTTTGATGTGATTTACACGGAATGGCGGAAATTTCTGCGGGGAATGGCGGTTGACCTGGACAGAGTCCGTCCCGTTATTGTCGATTCCTGGGAGAGGTGCAGGGCGAAGGGCGTAGACCCTTATCTCACCAGAGCGCCGCTGGTTCTGGGTGTAGACGAACTTCAGGCCCTGCTCGAAAGGAACGGAGAACTCATCGATATCAGCCGTCCTTTCATGGAACATCTCTCAGGCTTCGTTAAGGGTTCCAACTTCATCGTGGCCCTGTCAGATGCGAACGGGTTTCTCATAGAACTTGTTGGGGACGAAGATATCCTGGAAAGCGTGAAGCAGGGGAATTTCGTCCTGGGCGCTTGCTGGAGCGAAGAGATTGCCGGGTCAAACGGCGTGGGGACCGTCCTGACGCTGGGGAAGCCGCTCCAGGTTTTGGGGTGTGAACATTTCTGCATCAATTCGCGCAGATGGACTTGCTCGGGAGCGCCCATTCATAATGCGGAGGGTGACATGGTTGGGGCCATCGATATGACCGGCCCTTATGAAAACGCCAATCCTCATACACTGGGAATGGTTGTGGCTTCGGCGCATGCGATAGAAAACGAGTTCCGCTACAGAAAAGCCCTGACGGAAATCCAGGTCGCGCACGGCTTTCAAAAGACGGTTATTTCCTCCATCCCGGAAATCATCATCGCCATCGACAACGATGGGATCATTTCTCTTATGAATAACAATGCTATGAAAGCATTCGGCGCGCCTGGAGACAGGTTTCTCGGCAGGAGCCTGGCGACGCTTTGGGGCCGGAACCCCAACATCATCCAACTCATAGCAAACAATGAATCCCTGACCGACGTCGAGGTGAGGATATCTTCCAGGAAATCCCAGGCGGACTTTACCCTGACCTGCAATCCGATCCTGTCCATGAACAGGGTGACCGGCAAGATCATCATACTCAACGAGATCAAGCGGGCCAGGACTCTTGCCGCGAGAATGATGGGAGCCAAGGCGAAGTTCCGCTTCGAGGACATAATCGGGCGCGACGGCGAGCTCCTCGAAACGGTGAGGCAGGCCCAGATAGCTTCCCGGATAAATTCCAACGTCCTTCTGTTGGGGGAGAGCGGCACGGGCAAGGATCTTTTTGCGCAGGCCATTCACAACAGCAGCGGCCGAAGGGATGGACCTTACGTGGCCATTAACTGCGCGACCATTCCGAGGGACCTGATCACCAGCGAACTTTTCGGCTATGTCGAGGGCGCCTTCACCGGTTCCAGGAAAGGGGGGAGCCAGGGCAAGTTCGAACTGGCCGACGGCGGCACGATCTTTTTGGATGAAATAGGGGAAACGCCCCTTGAGGTGCAGGCCGCGCTGCTGCGGGTCATAGAGGACAAATCCATAATCAAGATCGGCGGTACGAAGGTTACTACTGTAAACGTGAGAATTATTGCCGCAACCAACAAGCATTTGAAAGAAGAGGTCAGGAAGGGCAAATTCAGGGAAGATCTCTATTACCGTTCCAATGTGTTCACGATCTGCATGGTCCCCCTCAGAAAAAGAGCAGAGGACATACCGTTGCTGGTGGACTCTTTCATAAAGAACATCAGCAGATCGATGGGCAAACAGATCGTCAGCGTTGACTCCATGGTGCTGGAATACTTTATGAGCTACCAGTGGCCCGGTAACGTAAGAGAGCTGCAAAATGTACTGGAAAGAATGATCAATATCGCGCACACCTCAAAGCTGACGGTAGATCTTCTGCCCGACGAGATTATCGGTTCGCGGTCCGCGGAGAATGCAGATGATGTCGAACCGGTCGACATAATGGAGCGCGGACTGATCGAGAGGCTGCTCAGGTCGAGTCTCACCAGGAAGGACATTGCCAAAAAACTGGGTATTTCGAGAAGCACTCTGTACCGCAAGCTGGAAAAATATGAATTGGGTTTGAGTTAAAGTTTATCGTTTAATTGATCGAGCCTTATGTGATAACAAATATCATGATCATGGCCATAGTTGTTAGAACCCTTATGTCTAACGCAAGAAAGGGGTTGATTGGCCGGACATCCATCGCTTATGCCTCACTTTGAGCTATTCGCCAACTGGAAACCTTGCGAGTTATCACTTTAGATTTTGCAGAATGGCAGATCAGTAATTACACAGACTCTGTTCCGGCCATCCTTTTTTGCCTGGTACAATGCCTCATCAGCTCTGATGAAGGGAACATCCGCATCTGTGTCGGAAGGCATAACTTCGGTAACCCCAAGACTAATGGTTAGAGGAATTATCTCTTCATGGTAAGAGAAGCAGGTTTTTTCGATCCGGGATCGAATTTTGTCAGCTACATTTCGTGCCTCTTGAGCATTGCTGCCATTTAGAATAACAATGAATTCCTCTCCTCCGTAGCGGGCAAAAAAGTCGGTTTTCCGCAATGCGTCCTTTATGAGTTTTGCTATCTCCCGTAAGCACTTATCCCCTGCACTATGTCCATAACTGTCGTTAATTTTTTTAAAGTGATCTATATCGATGATAATAAGGCTGAATGGCACGCCATCCCGATGATAACGCCTTAGAGTATCACTTACCCCCAGATCATAGGCGCGGCGGTTACTGATTTGAGTCAATTCATCTAGCAACATTTCCTTTTCTAAAGTATCTGCGCGTTCTCGAACTTGAAGTATTTCCTGATTATAGGTCTTTACGTTATTTTGGAGTTCTGAAATCTTTCTATCAGCCTCCTGGAGCCTGACTTCATCTTCCTGTTGCTTGACTTCAACGGCTTTTACGATGACGGATAGCTTTGATGTTATCAGGTGGCGTACATCTTCTAAGTTATTACCAATATCCAATGCATGACCCATATCTCCAGTGTGTACTAGTAAATCATCATGGAACTCATTAGTTAAAAGATAAGTTTCTCGATTATGATTCTGACACGAAAATAACTGTTCTTCCATTTTATATAAATCTTTACTGAGCTCAACTAGAAAATCATTCGAGAAAGCTATCCCAGCAACAGTATCATTTATTAATGAGCTGACCATGCTATCCATCTCGTCGCCAACTATGCCCAGCGACTCCAAAGATTCACAATCGCTGATTTTTTTCTTAAGTTGGCAGAATTGTTTTTCATAGTCACCCTTTATGATTGGTCCAAAACTATGCAATATTTTCAAAAAGGCGCTCTGGAGTTTTGCCAGGGGTTCAATTCGAGAGGGCGTAGAAGCCTCGACCACTTTCAGTTGAACACGTTTTAGCTGCCTCTGGGGATTTGAGAATTCCTTTGTTCGGACGCTCGATGGATTGCTAAGTCCATGGGATAACAGCGATGAAATTTCTTTTTTTGCGGAGAAAGCTTCATTAAGGGCCGTGGCAGTCAATGATCGCTTTTCCATTGAGAACTCTTTCAAAGTATCGATTACTATTTGGCATAAGAGTTCTATGGATTCCATTACTACCCTCACATGAAAACTATGACGCCAGAGACCCAATGAAGAGTTCAGTGTTTCAGCGCAGCTCTCTGCGACCTCCGTTCAAAAGGCGAATCCTCTTGCGGCGACAGTGTTTCCCAGTCATCTAATGCAGGTTACGTTCAAGACCGTTCGCCCTGAGGTGTCGAAGAGCGGACGCTTCCGGTCCGTCCATGGTTCGATACCTCGGAACGAACGGACAGGACATGCCGCCTCATTGAATGCAACCTCGCATAAATAGTCAAGCAGCTCACGGGCTTCTTCCTCAATGAGAGCATCTTCTCGCCTCGAGCTATCATCTGCAGCTTCCATATGACCCTTGTGTAAAATTTTCTTTGCCCTTTTTATGCAAACGCCGGTTCCCGGCATTGAATCGAAATTCATGCTTCTCAAAGTGACGACTGCCGCGCCATCCCCAAACTGACAAAGGATTGGAATCGCCATTCCTCCACTGCAACCATGTTTCTTTAGAGGGGAATTGCGGCGCCGTTTCTTGCAATGCAACCCTCATTTTAAAACTATTCCGGAAAGTATCCCGGAGGGCTAAGACTGAAGCAGCCCTGCCACACTGTTTGTGTAATGCTATGGCCAACGATATCGTCCCTTATTCCCGGCGCTTAGTTTGCATCGATCCAGTCAATGTTTTTTTCGCATTCACGTCATGAATATGACGACGCATGATAGAGATCGGCATTTCTTAACCCTTGCCTTAACAAAATCATTATCACCTGAATCCGTGAGTTCAAATT
>PLSV01000246.1 GCA_003165235.1 Syntrophobacteraceae bacterium | reverse complement strand
TCGACGGTAATCCTATAAAAGGGATGCGTGTCACAATAGGCGACTGACCCCTTTGAAATTCTTCGGACGTGCGAGACGAATACAGTTCCTTTGCGCATACACTGCTCGATACAGCCCGCAAGTTCGCTCTCATCGGCTTCTGGCCGGTGTTCTTTGACTAACCTTAGCTCTTTATTGGTATCATAATATGCGAAACCCCAACCGTCAGGGTTACTTTTCCCGCGGTGGCGAAAACCATGGAATGAGAATGTTGCCTGGCTGGGCAGCTTGAAGTTAAGCGCTAACAGTTCGCACATGTTCCACCTCTCCTTCTTTCCTACTACTAAGCCGAAACCGGCTCCGTCATCTCAACTATAGTCTCGTCAGCTTCTCTCTCGGAAGCTACTGGGATACAAAATCCGTTACCCACGACATACCATCCATCCTCAAGGTGAAGCTTTCTTAGTGGCCCAGCAGTATCTATTATTACCCCGTCGCTGAACTTAAGTTCCATCTCTCTTCTCCTCCTGTTGGATAACCCAAGCAGGTAACATTATATGGTCCTCAAGGCAGTACATAAAGCATAGAGTTGGCTGACTGGCAATAAACGTTTAGGAATTAGGAATACTTATATTGTCTATAAGGTTCGTAGTTCTGCTCATTACACCTTCACCAACGACCTCATAGGCATCTATCGGTAATGGTAGAGAGCACAAATGGTAATAAGTCCATAAAATCGAGAATGATTAATGTGGATCGAATTGATTATGTGGATTTTGTCGATGAAGACGATCACAAGAATTGAATTAGGGCTTAGGCGTTATAAATGATAAAAGTAGGTATCGCCAGGATTCAATTCAGCCCGTGTCCAAACCCATGGCCAATAGGAAAATCCTGAGAGAACACAATCTCGCTTGTTTATCCTGGTGTTTGAAAGCTTGGGCGGGCAATAATGGGTTTGGGAGGTGTTAGTGAGTGAGGTTATGCGGAAAAAGCTTAGCCATTTTCATCCCAGGTTAAATCGCAATCCGTCCATTGAATGTTGTACTTTGAGATTGAGTGGTTTCAGAGGCGCTCAATTGAAGGCGGGCTGAGGTTGAGGTGAGGTTCGGTGGAAAACTTTTGAATCAGTGGCCCTCGCTGCCAGGCTAATTTCGTTCGGTTATGCAGGTTTGTTCGACAAATCTTGCGTTTCGGCTCAGAGATAATGGAGGACTGCGTAGAAAAGCAAAGGACAGGTCTGTGGTCCCCTGAGATCAGCCTGCGTCACCATTTATGAAATTGATACTTTTCAGACAGCGTTTTTGACCTTTGATACAATCCGTTCTATGCATCCCTCAAAGTCTTCTTCGAGTTCATGCTGCCACAAACGGATCACAGCCCAGCCCATTTCACTCAGCCTCCGATGGTTCTCAGCATCCCTCTCACGGGTTTTGGATATCTTGGCTTTCCAGAAGTCGGACACCTTATCTTCCCAGGACGGAAACAGGTATCCATGCCAGAAATCGCCATCCACAAAGATGGCCACCCGAGCTCTCCTGAAGACGATATCGGGCTTTCCGGGCAAATCTTTGACATGTTTGCGGAACCGAAGTCCCTTCCTGTGAAGCTCCGACCGCACCCGTAGCTCAAGCCCGGTGTCCTTCCCTTTGATTCGGGACATACAGTAGCTACGCTGCTCGGGGGTCAGATTGTCTGCCATGAAGCTCCTCGGTTCCTTAACCGTCGGCCCTCCGAATTTTAAAATACCGCGATTCGCCAATACCTTTTGTAAATCTCTTTGGATCAAACTCCTGTGGACTTACATACCAACACTGCGCAATTTTACACACGACGCTCACCACGGCGCATGCCACAGCCTGCATTTTTGACCCTGTTAATCCGAACTCCAGGTTGTATCCACGTGCGACATACCAATGATCATATTGGCGGACCAAGAATTCGACTACTCCTTTCATGTCATCTGAGTGGATTTCGCTCGTCGCTGAAACCTGGAAATTCCAAGCTGCTATTTCCGCAGCGATCCGGGCAATCTTGCTTCGAGGAGTACCATTTGTTGGGATGACAATTTCTATGCGGTCATAGTCTCTCGCGTCCAGCAGGGAAAGTAGTCTCTGGTGCTTTGCAGAAGAAAAAGTGCACAGGACTTTCCGACGGGACTCATCGGCTTCTGATTTAATCAAGCCATGTATTGAGTATGGTCCTTTCTCGCCGGTAAGGATCTGTGAAAGAGAATCAAGAAGTTGATATTGATCCTGGCTCCTCTCAGCAGTAAAAACCTTTTCAATATCCGAATTCAATGGGTAATACTCTTCGGCACGAGTGTGGCAGACCCAAACTTTACCATGATCCTGCAATGAGGAACGAATGGATGAAAAAATCCCCGGCTTTGCAAGTCCCGTTACATCGATCAAGGCAGGCATTTTGGGAATTTCAAGGCCACTAGTCAGGAGGTCAGTGTACTTTACCCGGCGGACTTCACGAACTTGCTGAGACACAACTTTCTGAATCTCCTCACCCATCCCTGGTTCACTGTACTCGATCAAGATGGCATGGCGGGCCTTGGTTAATGATAGTATGCGCTTTGCAGATTCTAAACTGCGCTCCTCAAAGCCTAATCCTAAAATTATAACGCCAATTCTGGAAGAACTTATAGATTCGGAACCAATTTGCTCTACGAGTAATCTCTCCTTGCCAACACACGATAAGGTCGAGGGTGATGGTTCCTCCACGGGAAAAACATCTCCAACCGTTTTGGGAGAGCTAGAGAATAATGATTGTTGCATATAAACGACTTGGGTTCCGGTGCCGTCATCGCCTGTGTTGTCGCCATCAACACCGTCCGATTCTTCAAGTGTTTCCTCAGACCCGTTATCGATTCCCAGATTCCTCAACAGCACCTCTTTGCCTGCATCGGGATGCTCCAGCCAATTCTTAAGTTGCTCTCCTGAAAGCTCAAAGCGGTCCCGCTCAGCCAATCCTATAAAGTTGGATAGACCAAAGAGTTTTCGGTATGTGAGTTTGAATTGCTGAACCGGATCGCCATCCCTGGTCTTCGTCCTCGGAGTACCACCATCCAAGACAAATATGCCGGCGTCGATCAACTCTCGGAGTCGCTGAAATTGTTCTTGAGTATTTCCGGCTGTCACCCTCACATAGATGCTTGCATACTGTCGAATTCTCTTTGTTTTACCCTTCAACTTGTCACGGTAGGATTTCACAAGGAGTTCATAAGATGCCTCGGCGAATGTCTTTGCAAAATCCTTTAGATAGCTCTCACGCCTATTTAAGTCATAAATTCGACGGCTGCAAAAATTCTGATAACAGTCAGATTGGATCTCGGATTTGACAGGGTATTCCTGTCCAAGTGCAGTCTTGAGAATCAGCTCATACAAGCTAATCACGTCACCGATATCTCCAACGCATACTGCGGATAATGCAGTAATACCGTAGTAAGCAGACTTTCTTTCCCGTGAACTCGCATTGGTTGTGGCAATGCGTCGAGCAATCTCTTCAAGTGGACAGTCTCCAAGAATACTGTGCGGAGTTTCCTTTGGATGGTTCGGATAATACCTCTTACGTCTCTCAAGAATCTGCTCTATGAAATACTTGCCTCCTTTGGACGGGTTCTTGGTCTTTCCGTAGACTTCTGCTCCTAAATCGAAGACAGCAAAATCCCTGCCGACGCGCGCTCTCTCGACGAGTCCTGGAGAGTAAAGCGCCATCTCCAATGTTTGAGCCTCTGTGGTGAACTTAAATGCACTTATCGGACTCTGGAACAATAAAGTCGAAAAGAGCGTCTTTATCAATTCTTCGCGAAGATAACGAGTGCTGACATCGTCCAGCAAAAAAAAGATTCGGGCACCTGACCAAACAGGGGAGCATTCACGAACTGCCGTTGCCAGGCCGACAAACGCATCGGCGGGAGAAGATTTAAGGAGAAATTCGGATGAGCGACTCCTCAGAGAAGCACTGGTTCTCAGTAAGAAGCGTTCAAAATCATAATCTGAATGGAAGGTCCCAATATCAAACTCAATTCCCATGTATGTCTTAAATGCTTCAGCGATGGTTTCGTAATAACGTGGAACCACCTTGCTACGATCCAGTTCTTGAAGATGGCGAATTGCTCTGATCGCCTCGAGACAGTAAGCGGAAAAGAGTCGTTCCAGTGCCGCTGGCGTCTCAGTTCTTCCCGGAGTCGACAATAGGCTCATACACGAGACAAACAGGCCTACACAGTTGTCACTCTGCAATCTCTTCAGAACGTCCCCTGAGGACTCAGCACCCTTCTGTGCGGCTCGAGCGTGAAAGTCCAATGCCCGAATAAGCATGGTCTTTCCGCACCCCCTCATACCGGTTATCAAGAGCGGCCCCGCGGTACTTATGCTTTTAATCCATTGATCATTGGGGTCTACGAGAAGAAATGGAACATACCATGGTTCTAAAGCGCCTGCATTATAGGAATCATCAAACCTGTCGAGTCTTAATGGCACTTTCCAAGGGGAAGATGTACGTGAAAAATTATCACGGATCATTCCTATAAATTGGTCCGGAGTAGGCATTCTCGATGCATTAGGCGTGGGCAGCAAAAAATCGACAGTTCTTTCCAAAGCCTCAGCTATACGGTTATCCAAATCATTCACATTGTCAATATAACGCCGGGCTTCGCGCAGCCTGCCAATCATGCGCTGGAGATGGCGACATAGCCAATGTTGGTCTCCCAATCGGAGATCACAGACATCGCTTTTACTGCTATCCGAAACCGAACCCAGGTCAATCGCAACTGCCCGGATGCTTTCATCAATCGCTTCTGCACGCCTGGCATCTTCACGCAACTGTTGGATAATAATGTTATCTGCATGAAGATCATTATGATATCTTAACTTATTGGCGAATTCTCTCCATATTCGAAACAGGTCGATTGCGATTTGTGCAATACTTCGGGCTGAAATATCTTCCTCAGAGGAGAGGTACTTGTCAAGTGGCACACCATCCACAAAATCAATGACAGCAACATGGCACCTAAGGAGAGTCCCGCCAAAGTTTATATCTGAATCGAAATAGTCATCAATGTCGACAATGTGCTCACTATCCTCTGCTACATTGGAGTGGGTCCGACACTCCTCTTCAAAATCTTTGTTAAAAAAGCTGTAAAGGCTTACAGGAGAAACTTTGAGGATATATCGCTTATTCAAGCTCCCACGTTGGCACAGGTAGGTAGCTGCGTAAAAGCCACGCCCCCGAGGAGCAATGACAGTGTAGCCGTTTACCTCTTCGGGATGTTCAACAAGCGGAAAGCCGTAAGCGCGGCCACAACTCGGGCAGGGATCATTGAGTGCCTTTTCCGCATAATCCTTGCTTGGGCAAAAGAAGCAACAAAACTTACCCATAACTCACCTCGTTGAAGTAAGTGTCTGAAAGGGGAGCAACCGTCACAGGAAGGCCGGCTCGCACCCCAATGAGCATATCTTCGGAGAATTGCTCGGGGGCGCGGACTGTAGCGATGAGGTCACCTTTCTGAACATAAGAACCACGTGGCTGTCTTAGGATGATCCCGCAGGGGTCTGTAAAAGGAATTGCGGTTGTCGCAGTGATGCCTTGAAAGTGAACCAGTAAGGTGCGGAGTTCTTCCAGATTTACGTCCAGAAACCCGTCGCAAGGTGCTGTAACGGAAATAGTATGTTGGCCTAGAACACTGGAAGCATGGTGTTCGAAATCGTTATAAGCGGCTCCTTGCGCTTCGAGGTTTTCTCGAAAAATGTGGGAGATGGAAATTGAACTCGGCCGGGCAACAGGTCCTCCTTGCGGCTCCAATATTGCCAAACGGTGGGCCATAGCGTAACAGGCATCATCATGTTTGCGCAACCACTGGTCGGCTTTGCCGGTGATAACGTGGAGTACAGCGGCCAGCGCTTCCCCACGCCCTATATAAGGCTGATAGGGCGCCCTTCCGTCGCTCAAAAAGCACAGCGCTTGGCACCCAACCAGGGACGCCACACGACAAAAGCATTTAGCATTCTCAGTTGCTTCCGAAATTGTGGTTCCAAAATTACCGTGTGGAGCTACCCTGACATCCAATCCGACAACAGAAACACCCGCTGCTTTTTTCTTGGCAAGCAGGCTGGCGATTGCAAGTCCAGGTATATTGATC
Source organism: Syntrophobacteraceae bacterium (assembly GCA_003165235.1). Lineage (GTDB taxonomy): Bacteria > Desulfobacterota > Syntrophobacteria > Syntrophobacterales > Syntrophobacteraceae > SbD1. The sequence goes on along the minus strand of PLSV01000246.1, from coordinate 19,049 downwards.
TTGCCTGTTCGTTTGCGAAACGAGAAAAAAAGAGCGTCAAGTGGAGCGAACTGCTTCGAAGCCAGACAGTGAACATAACCACTCTCTTTCAGCAATCTATTCATCTCAGTCGGTGTGAATTCAACCCTGTAACAGGGGATTTGTGCAAGTACATCGATCCCGCCGGCCGGCCGGCCGGGCACCGCGAGTTTTGGGACCAGGTAGCCGAGAGCCCGCAAATAAAGCGGAGTGAGTAAGGTCGAAAGAGAACTCGGGCCGCCTGTGGATGCAATGTCAGCGGTTGTGCTCAAAGCGGATTCAGACACTATCTCCCCAGACTCAGCTAAGCGCACTGTCAGGTAAGCAATATCTTCATCATTCAGCTTATCTTGCTCAGCTCGGCCGATTAATGCACTCATGAGATCCTCTGTTGGATTCTCTGTAAGCCTGTCAACAAGGTCTCGAAACGATCTCATATTTACAATTCCTGAAGAGAACCCGTAGCGTCAGTTTTTTTGATGCTTCCGAGTATATATAAGATCTGACGAGCATGAGCAGTGATGAAGGGGGGAGGCAGAGCATTCCCGATCATTAGAGCCACACCGGTTTTGTTATCAGGAGCCGGGAATTTGTATCGGCGAGGGAATCCTTGCAACAGAGCTGCCTCTCGCATGGTGATTGCACGATCTTCCTCCGGGTGTAGAAATCGCCCCTTGGAAGGATTGAAGCAGCCACTGGTGATCGTGGGGGCAACATCATCCCAGGCCATCCGCCCGTATACATCCCGGAACCCATCGCACCGCTTGTGACATTCCAACTGTTCGTCCTCCGGCAAATCTGTGCGACTGCCACCGTTCTTAGGAATTTTTCGGATCAACTCGATGACTTTGGCAGTACGGTATTCGGGCAAATCATGGATCGGATCACCACTTTCGCCTGCCTTAGGCAGCCCATGGATTGCATCTTTGACGGTCTTCATTTCGCTTACTGGATCGGCGAATGGAATCGACATTCCCAACCCAGCCAGATAGATCAGCCGACGTCTGCGTTGCGGTACACCGTATTGAGCAGCGTTCAGAATGCGGTGATTCCCGATATACCCGATTTCCTTCATCCGCGAGCAAAATGATGTAAATCTTTTATCATCAGCCAAACCGGGGACATTTTCCATCATCACAGCACGGGGGCGGAGGGCTTCCACGAACCGTTGAAATTCAAACAGCAGATCGTTCCGCGTATCTTCGATCACAAGCGAACCGTTCAGGGTACGCATAGTAGAGAAACCTTGACAGGGTGGACACCCAGCCAAGAGATCGAGACCTTTGTTACCGATTCCCAAAACAGAGGCCATTTCCAATGGATCTAATTCGCATATGTCGATTTTCCAGACCTTTACCCTTCGATGGTTGGTCTTATATGTCTTCACCGACAGGGCATCAATGTCTGCACCACCTAGAACACGGAATCCGGCTTTCTTTAGGCCTAATGTCAAGCCGCCGCAGCCGCAGAACAAATCCACTGCGACCGGCTTGTCACGATGACTTGATTCCAACCTATGCGCCTGTCTTTTGTCACTTCCCATCTGAAATGTCCCCAATTGTTGGGTGGTGTTTTCGATGGCCCCTTCCGGAAGGATGCTTTAGGGTGAGAGCATCAATATGCCTATTGCCTGTCGGTAAGAAGGCAACAAAACAATCCTGAATAGCTGTAAGTCCATTCCCGGTATTCTCCAGGCTGACCTTCTTACATCTCCAGCGTTTTGAGCACCGCGCGATCCACGTCGCCATAGAACACCACGTCCAAGCGTTCGATTACGTCCTCTGGCAGTCCAGCGAACTGCGTCTTGTTGGAAACCGGAACCAGGACGCGTATAGCACCTGCCTCCAGAGCCATTTGGAGCGGCTCTGTGATGGATGCCGGACCTTTGATGTTCCCCTGGATGGTAAGATCGCCGAGGATGACTGTTCCGGCCTGCACTTGGCGGCTCCGAACCACGGAGATAATGGCGGCGAAGAACGCCACGCCGCAGGGACATTCGATGCGACCGCCGGAGAGGTCCACTGCCTCGGCGTAGATGTCCTTCTGCGCCAGCATCTGGGTGAGTCCAAGCTTGTCCTTTACGTTCTGCAGATAACTGAAGGCCCGATTCAGTGATTCTTTCAGGGATTTCTCAAGCCCGGTGGGAGTCCGGAGCTTGCCTGTGCCAGCCGTCAACGTTACTTCGATCCGAAACAGCACAACCTTGGCCTCGGAATCCACCGCAGCTGTGTAGACCGTCCCCGGCGGGAGCGGATCCTGCGAGATGACCCCGGCTCCGCCTTGCTCAGGGACGCCCACGGACCGCTCTGTGTCGTTTTCTAGATCGATATAAGAAAAGCTGGTCTTGTAAAACTCGAACGATCCTCGTTTTTTGAGCTGCTCCTTGACCCGGCGGCGCCCCTCCATAGCGAGTTCGACGTACTCGGTGAGTTCCTCTTTCGTCCATCCACCGCCGGGGTGAAGGATTTTAAGCAGACCGCTCACCGTCTTCTTGGCCGCCGTGGCGTCCCGGCCTTCGACGTGCGATCCAAATCGGAAGACACGTTCGGCCTCGTCGAAGCGGTTCTGCTTTCTGAGCGCGCGGAATGCCTCGGCCAAGTAATCGGTGACGAACCCATAGTGGACCGTCAGCATGTCCTTGGAGTTCTTGGGGACCTCCCAACCCGGCAAATAGAAGTGTATGCGGTCCAGGAGGGCGAGATCGAACTCTTTCGGGAGAGGTTGGAAAAGGTCCGTGGCTGAATTCTGGACCAGGCTTTCCACGGGCTGATTCAGGTTGCCGATGAACACCAGGGATGCATCGGCCAGCACCTGGGTGATCCCTCGGCTGAATCTGCCGTTAGCCATGTAGTCCTTCATGATTTGGACTGCATCCGGATCGGTGATTTTCATGCCCCCGACTTCGTCGAAAGCTACTACGTCCCAATAACCGACGAGTCCGACCTGACGTCGGGCGTTGTTGTAAAACAGGTTCGCGGTGCTCGCCTTGCCGCCAGAGAGCAGCATGCAGTAGGGAGACATCTCGCTGAACGCATAGGATTTGCCGGTCCCGCGCGGTCCGAGCTCGATGAAATTGTAGTTCTTCTCAACAAAGGGGATGAGTCTGGTGAGCAGCAGAATCTTAAGCCGCCGCTCCATCCGGAGGGGCTCCAGCCCAACGCTCCTGAGGAGCAGGTCGATCCACTCGCCCCTGCTCATGGCACTTCGGCCCTCCAAGTACTCTTCCAGGTCAAACCGGGCTAGTTGAATGGGCTTCATGTCGACGATGTGGAAGGGGCTATCCTTCTTGCCCTCGTCGGACAGTCTGAATTCCACATCGATAATCGCCCATATGCCGCCCTCAAGCAGTCTTTCATAGCGGCGGTGGAAATCCTCAGGGATATGTATCTTGGTGTAGCCGAAATGGTCCATGGAGGCCCAATATTTGTTCTCGCTCGGGAGGAAGCGGACCTCGACGCGGTCGATGAACCGATGCCTGCCTTTCCGTTCGACCATGGACTGGGCCTTATTCGCCTCATCATGGCGGAAATAGTTCGTCGTCAGTGTTTCCTTGACGGCCTCCACGCCGATGCGGATCTCTTCGTCATTGTCAGAGGCACAGTACTTGCCAAGCAGATACTCAAGCACGTATGATGGTACGTTCTCGCCGCCTTTGATCTGATGCAACAGATCTTTTCGCACGACCTTTCCGGCGAAGGTCTCGTTCAATTTCCGGTCGAGGACATCAAGTTCCATAACTCACCTTTATTCAGAAGACTATTCCGAAGGACCAGCGCCGAATTTGATTTTCGACTCTTCATTCACCTTCCGGCCATTGATGCGAGCTTCTCGGCATAATCGTTCCAAGTCTCTTAATAGCTTTCCGTAGGATGGAGATCGGTGTTGCGCTCGACGCGAGAACGTAAGACCGTGGGTCAGCGCAAGCTGATGAACCGTTTCCTCGTACCGACAACATATGAGATGTTCGATCAAGCCCTTGCAACCTCTTGAGAACTCAGGAGTAAGAGTGCCCTGAATCCTGACGTGCACAGGCAAGAGACCAGCGGCTCGAATGGAGCTGGGGCTTGCCAGAAACCAGGCTTCATATTCGGGATTTGCGACCACCACCGCCAGCGGCAGGTTGGGAACAACTTTCCGCGCTCGGGCGAGAAGCTCCGGTCCCAGTCCATTCCCAGGGAGACGACTCTTGCACTCGTCGTCCGCGTCGATAACCACAAGAATGGCATCTGGCTGGTTTCGCAGAGCGGCTTCAATGTAATGTTCGATACCCAAGTGGCGCGTCCTGTCATAAGCGGCCTTCAATCTCCCGCAGCCCTTCGCGTTGATCGCCAAATCAGGTACATCGAAAAAATCATGAAACCTTCTATGTCGCAGCCAGCGCCGTAGAAGAAAGGGGACAGCCCTCTCCTCACCATGCCCTTCAACAATTGGGATGATCTTTCGCCTGATCATAGCTAATAGCTTTCGAAAGCGAACAAATCATCATCTTCAATGGTTTCGGGTTGGGGACCTGTCCAGAGCGCATTGGAGCGAAGCATCCAACCCACGGTATCGATCTCGTTTACCGATTCCTGAGTTTCAGGACTAAGACGAAAAATCCGGCTTGCCCCGTCCCGCCACTCGACAACCCGAACCCGCTCACCGGTAACCGCGGGATGGCTCAGCACTTCAGGGGAGTGCGACGTCAGCACAACCCGTGTGTCGTAGCAACTTGCCAAGGCGGCATCCAACAACACGGCGAGTGCGCTCGGATGCACGGAGTTTTCGATCTCGTCGATAAGAACGACGGAGGGAGAAGGTTTTTGCTTGAGCGCCAAAAGGACGCCTAAACTTCTTAGGGTGCCTTGTGAAACCTGGCGTGCGTCAAGATTCAATTCACCATCCTCAAACCTCTGAACAAAGCGCAGCACCCGGCGTCCCAATAAGGCCTCGGCACGGACATCATTAATACCTTCCGTGATGGTACCTAGTCGCTCCACGACCCATCGGTGATCTGCTGTTCCCTGCACGGCCTTGAGTACATCACCCGCATTGGCGCCGTCACGAGCTAACGTTGACCGCTCGCCGATTTCAGGGGCGGAAGCCATGTGCGCGGGTGAGAGCTCATACGCCCGCAGATTGCGGATCGTATTGAGTATAAGCCCCCACAGGCTATCCGAACCTGCGATCAAGGGCATCACAAGATTCCCAGCCGGCGGAGAAACATCCAGCTTTCCATGGAACGTGTCATCTTTGCGCTCGAAAGTGGTCTCTTTTGAGGACTTGAAGCATTCGCGGATGTGCCAAGAGCTGCCTTTCGGTTTACCTTTCACCTCGAATCCATAGATAGCCTGCGTCTGTCGATTGCCGGGAAAAATGATCCGAAGGACCAAGGCAATCCCCATCGGTGGTTTCCGCCCCCGTCCGGATGTCGCGCACTGGACCTTTTGCAATCCCCCTCGGCGATCAAGGGCGTTTTCCAGGCTGTCGCTTACCGCTTCGCGCAGCAAGTCTACCGCGTCGAGGAGGCTCGACTTGCCCGCACCGTTACGGCCTATTAAGAAAGTCAAATCCGATAGCGTCAGGCGCGCATTCTCAAAAGCCCGGAATCTTCGGAGTCTGATCTCTTCAACAATCGCGCGAACCGTTTCGGTCATCGCTTTCTCCTGCTCATCCTTTATCTTTCCGCAGTACTTCCAAACAAAAACGCCGACGCTTTCTTTGTCCGGATCATCCTGTTGCATTCCTCGTTCTTAGTCGAGCATAGCGTTTCTCAATTTCCGCTTCGCCCAAACCACGCGGGTTTGAGGGTCACTCACCCGGATTTCGATCTCTGTTCCTTCGAAGTCGGGGTCGATCAACACAGGCACGGGCGTTTCTTTATTAGCTTGTAAAATCACTTCGTGGGTTTTTTCGTCTCTTGCCTCGCAGTCGGCTGCCTCGCCCACGATCTTTGCTTTCGCTCCCGTCCCGCTGTAGGCGTCGATACGCACCTGTAAGGGCGGATTCCCGAAGGTGTTCATCTGTTTAAAAGTATACATCAGGGTCAGCCCAATGACACGACTCGTGAACTTGTCCGAACGGTAGCGAATTTCGATCTCCGGCTTTCCTGCTGCGCTCGGCTTTTCCCGTCCAGCCCTGAAAACAATCACTGGCACCACCGCTTCCTGCAGGCTCAAACCGCTGTGGAAGTAACCCTCGCCCTCTGAGAACACACGGAACCCGATAGGCAGACAGACCTCCTGCACGTCGCCTTGAATCCCAATGTGTCCGGCCTTGAGTGTGATCGTCCCGGCCGTCTCAGAGAGACCGGAACCCAAAAGGCATCGCCGCTTGGATGCCAGCCACTCGCCCGGTGGGGTTTGGACCACATCGCCCGCAGGGATTTCCGGCAGCATCATGTGCCCATGGTCAGAAGCGATTACGACATTGTTGAACCCCTGGGACACCACCCATCGGACAGCAGACGCGATGTCGCCCACCACGTCGGAGAGGTAACGCCTGGCACGCCAGGCCCCCAAGTTCTCAGCAATGGCATCGGGGTCCTGCGTCCGCACCACGAAGAGTTCTGCGGTCTTTATTTTGGGGGCCATTTTTCTAGGGGAGCCCAGCAGTTCGTCGAGCGTTGTTTCGAAGAAGCGGTCCCCGTATGTATCGGCAAGGAGTTTCATTCGATCTGCGGAATTTTTCAGCAGTCGGGTGCCGAGCGCGGGAACGAGACCACTGTCTTTCCCGACCAGTCGGAGTATGCCGTCCGCGCCGGGCATTAGGGCTGCCATGCCGCTGCTGGTTACCGTCGGGAAGACGCCCGCTGCGTGGCTGATCTCGACCTGTCCCGTTCCAGCCAACGCTTCACCCAAATCGCGTCCCATTTCGTATCGTAACGAGTCCACCATAAAAAATGCTGTTCTATTGCGGCGTTCCAAGAGCGGTGCGACGTGATCGTCGAAGATGCGGGTCTGTCTCTGAGCGCCATCAGGGGGCCAACCTTCACCTTGGACGGCTACAAGGAAGGCGTTCTGCACAGACGTCGCGGTGTCTCTGTAGCGACTCCGGCAGAGTTCGACCACCGGCATGATAGTATCTTCGTCGGTGCAAGCTGTCAGTGCGGTCTCAAATAGACGTGAAGCTCGGTCGAGAGCCCACCACCCGTCTTCAGCATAAGCCTTTAACAAGCCAGAGAGATCCTTCCTGCCGCTCAGCTCTTGTAATACCGCATCGGATGATTCAATCAATGCGGCCGCCCGGTCGAGAGCCATCCAAGCCGGCGATCTCTGCGGGTCATGTCTCCAAATGGACCATTTCCGGTTTTTGATCACGGCGCGGCCAGCAGCAAAATCTCCGACTAGGACATGGTCGACGGCGCGACCGAGCAGACGCCGCTCCTCGAAAGGGAAGGTGTCGCGCTCGCCGGGGTCGAAGTCCTTTGGCATGATGTCGGGAAGGCGGAGTTCGCTCTCGACTTTCTGCGCAAGCTCGAAATAGGCTTCCCGCAGTCCCGAGTCGGCCCTCATTCTATCGCAGGCGGCGTAAACTATGGACTTTGCATCAGCACCGGCACGGGGCACGGCACTGAGGGAGTCGGGGGCGCCGCCTGGCAGATCAAAGAGAAACTCACTGAAGAATACGTACTCTGCCGCTTTAGGGCGGAGGGCCTTCCATTTCCGGGCCTCGAACCCCGATTTGAATCCGACTGCGGATTCAAAGAACCGGAGCAGTTCCTCGATGCAACCTGGCTTTTCGTCCAGTTCCTTGGCCTTGGGTGTGTCGCACAGAGAGAGGGCGATGATATCCGCTGGGGATTCAGTGCTGAAGATATCGTTCAATAAGGGCCAACGCTGGGCCTTATCAAGTCCGTCGAGCAGAGCGAGGCGCGGGTGTCCTTCGCGGAAAAGCCTAGTGATCTCTTCAGCCCTCAGCGGCATGGCCTGGCGGGCGAGCGATTCGATCTTCTGATCCTCAGTATCGCCGAACGCCACACCCGCCATAGCATAGACCTCAAAGGGGTCCCGCATTTTTTCGTCTTCGGTCGCACCACGGCGGCGGGGGATGTAGATGAGCAGGCAGCGTTCCCGCTCAGCGGGGTTCTCGGTCTCGTTCATCAGCCGGTAGACTTCGTCAGCCCGGCGGCGGGTCTTGAGAATGGACACCTCGGCGGAAAGCACTTCGCAATTCGGTGTGTTGAACCCCGCTGCAAATGCCTCAAAATCCCCCTCGGCGTCGTACCAGACTAAGATGCGGCGGTCATTAAGGAGATCGACAAGTTTTTTGTGCAGGAACGAAGTGAACTTCATTGGGCGGCCACCTTCTTCCTGCGACCGCGGCCGCCGTTTTTCTTGTTCCCTTGGGATTCGACTTCACAGAGTTCCTCAAGTCCATGTGCGATGGCGATGGAACTGTCTCGCCTGCAATTATTTCGGACCTTGTCCGGCCAAATTGTGTAAGCCATGTGCGCCCAATCGCAACTGCCTTTCTCAAGCTTCTTCCAGCAGTCCTCCGTGTCCTTGGCCCATGCCCGAAGGCGAAAGAGCTTGTGGAGTGGCGCGGCGTTGAGGATGACTCCGTCGTTGAGATTTGGCTTGTAGGGTAACTGTGCGATCCGCATCACTTCATCTCGGAATTCCTGAAGCTCAGACAGGAAAGCACGCGATTCTTCCCACATTTTGCGCAACTGCGCAACCGGGAGCTTGCAGTAGGCAGCAGGCATTGACTGCAATTCTCCGCGTTCCCGTGCTTCCACTGCCTTTTTCATGCTGTCAACTGCCCCCTGAACTTCCTCAATCTTGGGCGCAATACATTTGTTGACTGCCGCGTAGAGGGTCTGTTCGGTCAGGCGGTGATAGTAGAGCCATATTGTGTATGAGTTGGATGCCGTTGATAGCGGCCAGTAGATCGGGGCCTTGCGCCGGCTCTTTGAGTAGCGCTTAAGATGATCCTGGAAAAACCCTGAAGGCTTGCGGAAGTATTCGCGCAGGTCCGAGACGCCGAGAACGTCGCAAACTTCCTCCTCTATCTGGTGGGCCTTGTCCTTCCAGACGAGATCCAGAACCTCGCGGACGCGTCGGACGATGTCGTCCCGGTGAGGTTGTGCTCCATTGAAACCGGGATCGTCTACCAGAATGCCGTCCCATGAGACGCGCAGAGGGTAGCCGTCATCCTGCACGGTCGGGTTCTTAACCGCGCCTTCCGCCGGGAGGGTGTTAGCGTGCGGCCGCCTGCGCAGCCACTCCTCACTGACAATTCGGCCCCTATCGGCGGGTAGGCCGTCCGGACCGATCAACATCCCTGGCGAACAGATCGGCAGTGGGGCGAAAGACCTCGGCAGTTTCGCGGCAAGTGAGACATCTTGAGGAATACGGACATCCCATCGGCCGAAAACACACCCTAAGACATAGCTAATCACACGGTGCTCCCTATAGCTGCCTGTTACTTGGACCTGAACTTCCTTTTCGATATCATACGCCTCCTCTGTGTCAGCAACCCATACTGGACTGTTCACGCTGTCCATCAAATCCCTTTGCAGGATCTTCATGTCCGAATCATCGAATCCGAATGCTGCTCCAACTCTAAGATCAAGCTTTTCTCCGATTAGCGATGAACGATCCAGGCGACTATCCTCGGGGAACGCCAAATCGACGGGGATGGTCGCAAATTCAATACAGGTCTCATCGCATTGAAACGCTTGCCTGCGTTGCTCCATGATCTGTTGCAGTGGCTGGGCTAGAGCGTCACTTAGGTCGGGTGGTGGCTCAATGTATGGCACGGAAGCAACCATAGAGTTCTGAAATTTCGGCTGACCGAAGTTCTCACCCTTGAATCTGGCTACAGCACTCGCAAGGTTGGAAGCAGCGAGAAACAACGCCCAGTATTCTCTGCCCTCCCTTGGGTAAATCTGTGAGCGGCCTGCGGTCGGTATTACTCCTTCGGGCACCAGATAGGGGACTAGGCGTGAAGACCGCAACATATAACTAATCCCTGGACGAAAATAATGGGATTCGCTCATCACATACTTTGATGCGGAATAGCCTCTACCTTCATGATATGCCTTAATTTCAGCTCCGCCTTTTGCCCAATTCACAACCAAATGGATAGATGCGACGAAGGGCGAAGCTGCATCGATCTTCGAATACCATGCCCAACTTTTGCCCTCGTTTGTTTGTTGCAGACACTGCTGTTGCAAGGGTTTGGTGTCAACTGACACGGGACATCTAATGATTTTGGTCTGTGCGACCTCGTGCCAAAGGCGCAGAAAGCGATTATCATCCCCAGTTTGCAGGCCTACTCGAATTTCGCAGCCCTCAGGTTCAAAAGTGGCATGCGCAGCAATGCGTGTAATAATTCGTGGAGTAACCCAGTACACGTACGGTCGACCGTTCAACTTGTCAAAACTCTTAGGTGCACTCAAGAACACGCGTGTCGATGTATGAGCACTGACTACAGTGTTTACACTGTCCAGCAACAGTCCTTCCTTCTGTTCATCTGAAAGCAGCCGAATAAAAACAGCCTCCTCACTCAAAGGGCGAGTCCGATCAAAAACTACTGCTGCAGTTTCCACCATGGCATCCAGGACACCAGATCCCAGGTCTGCGAAAAGAACTGCGTGAATATGATTATCGAGAACATTAGACCGAAACTCATCGAGAGAAGTTAGAAAGAAACAGGTGCGACTCACTATCGCGCCGATTTTGCCGCGTGTACCCGTCCATTTCGCTGCCCGCGCCAAGAAGTGTGCAAGGATGTTTCCCTTTGATGTAGGGAACGCAGACTCGATGTAGTTCTCGGAGACTTTAGTCAATTCTCCGAATGGTGGGTTCATGAGCACGACGTCATATCGGTGCCGGCAAAGATCAATGAAAGCAAACCCTTGGGCGGCATCTTCGGCGAACAACTGGCGTCTGATCGTATGGCCGTTTTCCGCCTGCTCCGCATAATCTTTCAACGCATCCAGGATGCGGTCCTCCGCCTGCCCCCAAAACCGCTCATCGGTCCCCCCCTCGAAATCGAAGCACAGCTCCTGCTGTTCGGGCTTCGCATCAGCCATGCTGGGGAAAAGACGCTGCTGTTCGGGTTTGGGGCCTTTCCGCCATTGGTTTTTGGCATCAGTCACAGCGTCTTTGATCTCCTCCTCGATCTTGAGGAGGGAACCCGCCTCTCCGGCGAGCTTCATCTTTTCGAAAACCGTATCCACAAGCTGCCCCAAGACTCGCGGCTTCAGACCAACAGTGAACTCCCGGCGCATGTCCTCTTCGCCCGGCATGGGTTCGGCGGTGACAATGTGCGACCTGGCGATGCGCGGCCGCAGGGTGGCCCTGAGCCCGATGTTCTTCCAGGCCTTCTGCGCTCGCAACCAGAGAGCGAGTGCGGCAATCTGTACAGCGCGCGGATCGATGTCAATGCCGTGGAGGTTGTGCTCGATAATCAGCTTGGGGACCACCTGCCTCAAGTCGTCGATGGTCTCGAAGTCTTCGTGTATTGTTCGGCCCGTTCCTTCCGACTCCGGGCTTTCGGGATCGCCCCAGGCTTCTTCGTAGATGCGCTCCAGCAAATCGAACGCATAGAGCAGGAAATGTCCTGAACCGCAGGCCGGGTCGAGAACGTGCAGGTCACGAGGGTCTTTCTTCGGCTGGTGTTCGATATAGACTGGCTGTTTGAGCAGTTCCTCCTGAGTGAGGTCCGTCTCGCTCTTCGAATGAACTGGGGGTTTTTCCCCCTGCGCGAGGAAGACTTCGTTCGGCCGCCGCACTTGGTAACGGCATTTCTCATTGAGGGTGGTGTCACCCTTGCGCATCTCGTACCAGATGCGGCCGAGGGTGTTGTCGGTAAGGAACTCGACCACGTAACGCGGGGTGAAGAACTGATTGCGTACAGCCAGTTCTCGGGTGTTACGAGGAGATCTAGATGCCTTACGCATCGCATCCCGCTCTTCCTTCGGATTGAAATACTGGTAGAGCCATCCGATGGTCTCGTCTTCGGTCCAAAGGTGCTTTAGGTCCGGCTTGTTGAGTTCAGCGAGGATATCTTCCATACAGCGCTCGGTGGGGAACACCGCCGATTGAGGCGTCGTCCGGTCGAACAGCACGCCCAGATCAAGGGCGATTTCGTCGAAAAGACATTCTATGAATACTCGGTAGGTTTCGTACCGCCCGCCGAGAGCCCCGCCAGAGACACGCTCAAAAACTTGGAAGCCATCCGACGCCGTTCCTTGGCGCACGCACGGCACGACCAGCTTGCGTTCCTCGCACAACCGCAGAGCAGCCAATCGGTTTAGGATGGTGAAAGATATCTCCAGAACCATTCGCTCGTAGGCAGCATTTTTTCGGTCCGACTCTTTCCCCGCCTCGCCCGCAGTGTAGTGGTCGAGGAGATGGCGCAGGCGCCGGGCGGCGGCCGTCTGATCGGGAGAGAGGTACGTCAGCTTTTCGACTGCAAGCACAGTACCGTCCGGGTGCAGCCCGAAAACCCCGCCGAGTTGGTCGGTGACATCCTCGATCAGCCTGCGTCTGCACGTGGTGATCGTCTTGGCAAGCATCCTGCGTGTTACATCATCGAAGCTCATCCACGCCCCTTGATTCGTATCCGCTTGTTAGATTTCAACAGACCAGCCAGCTTCTCCCGGATGGATGCCAGCCACGAGTCCAAATCCGCCGTTGAGGCTATCACCGTAGACTGCACCAGAACATCGGCCTCGACGACCTCCTCGTCAGCTGGTTCCCCGCCACCTTCGCCTGGTTTGGGCTCGGGTCTTGTGGGGCGTCGGCGTTTGATCTCGGTCTTCAGTTCTTCGATAAATCCCGGCAAGGTGCGTTTCCTTACCAGCAGGGTCTGAAGTAGCCTTACCGGATCGCCATTTTCGACGGTCGGCGGCAGGTCGCAGGCGAGCTTGGCGGCGATCTCCTCACGGTCCTCATCGAGCAGTTTCCTCCAGTCAGCTTCCTCCTCCACTCCCATGAGGGCCTTCTTCAAATCGTCCTCGTAAGCGGCGTGATCAACCGCATATCGTTTTTCCGTCCGGTCCACCACCGCGCGGATAATACCGCGCAGTTCGGGAAGATACACGTGGAACCGCTCGGAAGAGAGCACCTCTTCCGCAGCGGTCCTGTCCACCAAGCTGAGAAGGTCGTTCGTGGAGCCAGGGAAGAGCCCTTCCAAATCAGCCATCGAGTCCAACATCGAGCGGGCGTTCCGGACATCGGCCTCCGCGCCGGGCTCCAAGGCGTCGAAGACGGCCTTGGCCCATGTAATTTCATCCGGCAGAGCGCATTCGACACCGCCGAGGATTGAGGCAGCCCCGCCTGCATCACCCTTCACAAGGTCGGCCGCATCCGCCAGCAGCCGCTGTGAGCGGTCTTCACCGGGCAGGCTCAGCAGACGTAAACGGTCTGGCAGCGATCCGATCTTTTCCAAAAGGTCGGGTACGTGCCTCCGGACGGAGCGACTGATGTGATCTTCCAGCGGCAGGACTTCGTCCCCAAAAAGGGTCTCTAGTCGCCGGGCGGCCCTGTCCAGAGCTTCGGGCGGAAGCTTCGCGTCACGCGACGATATGCCGATTCGGTTGAACGAGACCGTGCTTTTAACGGCCTCCACCGCCTGGGGTCCGGCGGTGCGTACCGGCCCGCCGGCACCGGGAACATGAAATTCAATTTCGCCTGCCCTCAGCAATGCGGCGAAGAGGTAGCGCACGGTGTCTTTCATCCAGCCGTAAGGCGGAGCGGAAAAAACGTCCTGCAGATAGGAGCCCTGGAGCCTTCCAGAGCCGGACTCGGCGGCCTTGGTCTGGAATATCCTTAGCACCTCAGCGAGCACCGGGGCGGTAGTGTCCACGCGCGGCGCGCCCTTACTCTTGACCACGAGGCCGAGGGGGTCGAGGTCCTTGGAGATACGGTCCATGCGTTCCACGCCGAGAAACTTCGCAGCCTCGTCCGTAGGCGGTCGTACGGGGGCCAGGTGGAAATGTGGAAAAACCTCATTGACGGCGGAGGTAAGAATGGCGCGGATAGCGGCAGTTAGCGTTTCACCTGCTTCGCGTACCGGGGTCGGCTTGCCGCGGAAGATGAAGACGCCTTCCAACATCGCCTTTTCCATAGCGGCTGCCGCGCGTTCCCGGCAGCGCTCAGCCGCACGTCTTTCGGAGCGCAGATACTGGGCCACAACGTGGTCGGCGCTCCGTTCGTCGACGTCGCCAATGACCTTTTCCGACCGCACGATCTCGGGCAGCAGTTCCTCCACGGTGTCGTCGTTCTTCACGAGCAGAACAACCGTATTCTTCAGCTCCACCTGGTTGTTGGTCGATACTAGGAATTCGTTCCGCTTGTCGTCCCACAGGGAGGGCTCCACGAACTCCAAGCGAAGTTCAACGTCCTCGGAGCCACCCACCACCGGCGTCCGTCCGAGTTTCACGGACGCTCTGACCTCCTTGATGTTTTCGAGCCTGGCGGCTGGTTGCGCATGGAACAATGCATGATCGGCGGTGCCCTGTTTGAGGACGTCTATCCTCGCACGGGCACATTCGCCGGACGTGGGCGGGTAGCTGTTGCGCTTGTCGCGGATCGGCTTGACGGCGTCGCTCAGAAATACGTATCCGCCCGCCTGTGGGTCCTCTATTAGACCGCATTCCTTCTCCGAGGTGAGCATGCGCAGGGCTTCCCGTACTTGGTCAAGTAGCGAGGACGAGCCAATTTTTCTGTAAAGCAGAGCTGCAATGTTCGCCTCCGTGCGAGGGAAGTTTTCCACCGACTGAAGGGCGGCGACCGCCTTGGCGACCCGCACTTCCATAGAGTCCACCCCGAAAATTTTGACTGTCTTGTCCACGCCGCCGATGACGTGAGGCAGGACTTTGGCGATGTCGGCCCGCAGGGTATCGTAGAAATCGTCCACGCAGGCCAAAGTACCGATCTCCCGGTCGGCAAGTTTGACGGCGTCCGCGCCGAGCACATGGCTTTTGTCTACCAGTACGTCCTGGATAACACGGATGGCCGAGCGCAGGCCGATACCGCCGGTGGTTCGGGCGAGGGTCCGTATAAGTTCCAGCAGGAGATCGAAGTGCTGGGGCAGAAATGGATAGAGGCGCGTGAATATCCCGGAGTCGGGATCGCCCTTGAACAGGGCCGTACCGCTGAGACGGGTGTGCGTAACTGTGGATTCACCGTGCTCCTTGAATGAGGCATCCAGATTCTTCCGTCCCTCTTCGGATTTGTCGAGCAGTCTCCGATGGGTGATCTCGCGGATATCACTCGCGTCTAGATCGATGGAAATCGGGAAGCGGTCACGCAGTTTGTTCAGTTCGGCTGAGTTGTGGGCAGCCTTCTCGACGATCTCGCTCAAGGTCTGCTGGCCGGTGGCGGCGATCCAGACCTTACCCTTGCCGAGTTCCTTAAGGTTGCGCGCCAAGCCGTCGAGGTTGAGGATCAGTTCGCCGCGCGGGGCAACGTACTGACCGGCCTCGTCGACCAGGAACAGGATACTTTCATGGTCGGTCTTCCACCTGCAGATATCGATCATCTCCTGGGCGAGATCTCTGACTGTCTTAATTTCTTCGATCTTCAGCCAATCCTTGAAGGTATCGCTCGAAGGAAATAAATCAGGAATAATAACAGGAACGATCTTGCCTGCATTTCTGGGAGCAATAAGGGTATCATTTTGAAATTCAATCCATGGTTTTCCAAATTGTTTGATATGCTCTTCCTTGAAGTCTTCGTATTTTTTCAGCTTTATGAGACGCAGCTCCAATTCGGAGATCTTTTTGATTTTGGATATCTCAGCCCATTGGAGAACCTTCCAGTAAAGTACTGTCGAAACTGGTGCTGCTGCACTTTCTGCAAGCTGCTCTGAGCCAAGATCAAGCAGCACCACCGCCGTGGGGTGTTTTTTGGAGACGGTACGCAGAGCGGCCGGGATTTCGTTGCGGGGGAACCGGTCGCACAGGAGGTCGAGGAACGGCTTCCCTTCGACCGTTCTCGACGGGTCCAGTGAGGCTCCGAGGTATTTTGTAAAAGAGCTTTTGCCGCTCCCGTAGAAGCCGGATACCCAGATGCCCACCTCGGTCACTTGCCCACCACGGACGCCTTCGCCGAAGACATCAAGGAACTTCCGGAAGCAAGCCTCGATGTTATCTGTGACCTCATATTCGGCGACTTCACGCGCTAGGCGGTCATCTGACTGCGCGTAATAGTCGATGACTTTCTCTATGGTCCGGTCTATTGGCCGCCTGGCCGAGAATACCTGTCGA
This sequence comes from Syntrophobacteraceae bacterium, assembly GCA_003165235.1. Classification (GTDB taxonomy): domain Bacteria; phylum Desulfobacterota; class Syntrophobacteria; order Syntrophobacterales; family Syntrophobacteraceae; genus SbD1. The sequence goes on along the minus strand of PLSV01000246.1, from coordinate 2,827 downwards.
ATAGTTCCGCTCATCAAAGACCTCCAAGCAGCGTCGACCTGTAGTTGCCGTCGACCGGGTAGAAATCGAGGAAATGAAGCCCGTATTGGCCAGACCGCCTGCCGGGGTAGAAAATTACCGTGGGCGTCCTGACCTTGTCGTGCAGACGGCTCTCGATGGTCCGGGTGCGGAAATAGGGATGAAGCAGCTCTACCTCGGTGAGCAGCACCACAGTGCCTTCAGGAGTCGACTCAACGACTTCCGCCACCTGGTCTACGAGGGTGTTACCCTGACGAAGGACATCGCGGACGGCTTCGTTGATCTGGTCCGCGTCGGCTTCAGCCTCCAATTCGAGCCAGTCGTCCCATCTGCCGGATTTGTCGACCGTATTCCAGAGGATATCTGCGAGGGATACGCGGCGGACTTCGAAACCAGCTTCCCGTATCCTGGATGTCCAGCGCGGAAGATGTTTCTTGAGGTCGAGCATCAGTTCCGGCGGATAGGCGAAATAGAAGACGGGGTCGCTCTTGGCTGGATTGAGGGCATCCGGATCACGGATTTTGTCGAGCAGTTCGTTGAAGGCGTTATCGAGCGAGTACATCGATCAGCTCCTCAATGGTTTTAACGATCCAAGTGAAATGCACGACCGAACCAGCGCGCTGTACGATCACTCCGCGGTGTTCACCAATTCCGTCCAGTCTCTCCACGACCTCCGAGGGAATCATTCCAAACAGCCGCCAGTCCGGATGATCGCACAGAGAGGAGTCCGTGACGCCAGACTCATTAAGCTCCCGCGCCAGAATTGCAACTCCTTCGTCAGACATACGGTAATTGACTATCTCCTTGCGACCGCGAGCCACCTCGCGGAGAAAACCGACATCCCTTAGGAGCCCTAGGACACAACGGGCTATTCTCACAGAGACCTTCTCCGACCACTGGTTGTCAAGACGTTCGTCGTAATGGGCTTCGGAAAGGAAGGACAGCACCTGGTCCGTATCCAACACCGATCTTCCTCGTCGGACAGCGGTCCAATACTCGCGGTTCGTAAAGTCATAGACCAACGGGTCTTGTCGCGCAGTGAACACAAAAAGCAGTTCAGCGAAAACCCGTCCCGGCAAACCGGACGCCAGCACCCGTTGCAGAACGCGCGCCGGCTTGTCGTTCGGCCTCAAAAAACGCGGTGCAAACACCCTTCTCACGACGTCGCGGGTTCTGTAGGCGGTCGAGTTGCCGAGCAGCCCCTCTTCATGGACCCTACGGGTGAAAGTGTCAAGCGGTTCACCGGGGCGCCAGTGCTCAAGAAGACGTCGTGTCTCTTCGATCATTCCTGCGCCCTTGCTTATAGCAGTCGAATATCTGCGCTGCACATTCTTCTCGATGGCCATTGTCATCCCCGGCCCCCGTTTTGCTCGACTGAAAAATAAGGAAAGCTCGGTTTCCCTTGCGCGAAAGCATGGTGATATACCGCAGCCATTTTTTCGAAGCTCGCGGCTGTCATCAAATCCTTATCGGTGCCGATCCGCTTCGCTCCTGGAGCGGTTTCTGCATCCCTCGCGCCGTTACGCAAAGAAACCAGCAACTCCAGCAGTTTGTCCTGATAACCGAGAGCAGTCCGGAACAACCCTATGAATATTTCGTCGGTGTGCGGGGGAATCCGGTTCATCTCGGTTTCGAGAGCTTCAGGAAGTCGGAAAAGATGGTATACACCGACGCGCCCGACCGCCTTGTCATGGACGTCGCAAGCCGCTTTTCCGGCGGCATGAACGGCGGCTCGGAAAGACGTGCGCGGATAAAGACGTTCAAGGAAGCGCAAGCCCGTTTCATTCATGAACTCGGTTTTCCACCAGGCGGGGGTGGCCGACTCCCCGAGCGCGAGAACCAAAGCTCGCAGGCGGAGGGCAAGGAGAGGCAGGGACAGAGCTTCTTTTTCGTATTCAGCCTTCATTTGTTCTCACCCTCCGGAATAGTCAACCTACCTTGGCTGGTCATCTTCTTACAAAAGGTCTCCAGCTGCGCCTTCGCCAGCTTGGAAGGCTTTGACAGACCGTTTTCCCACCGGTTGACTGTAGCGAAACTTACGCCGAGTTGCCGCGCCAGATCCTCCTGGCTCAATGCGAGCTGACGCCGTATCTCTTTCACCAGCGCCGAAATGTTTCGACCCTCTATGTCCATTGACTGCACCTTTTGTCTGGATGGCCGCTCAGAGCAATTACCCGAATATTATAGCGTTTGTTATATCATCGGAGAGGTAAAAGCAAGGGAAACCCAGGTTGACCTAAGCACGACCCGGAAGGCCCCAGCAGATCAGTATGGGCTACCCTCAACAGCCCGCTACGTTATCAACGTAGGGCCGGAGACAATCGTACGTTTGAACTGGACCGGGGCTGGGACCGTTGCGGATAGGCAGGAACCGCTGGGATGAAGACGATCCAGCCTGCCGATGGCCGAGAGGCGGATCGCCTGGTCGTTGAAAACGATAACACCTCGAACCTGTGAAGCATAACCGCATAACCTTAGACGAACCCACGACCTGGTCTGGGGGTAACTGCGAACCAATCTAACACTTCTCAGCCAATTTCTCGGCCCATCCTATCCCAAAACCAAGTTCCTCAGGACTTCCGTTTATAAGCCATGATCGGTGGGGAATCTGGTGGTTTTTGTATCCTATATATGTCGAGGTGTAAGACCCTCTCTGTACGTTTGGTTTCCCACAGTCCGCCCGGAGGCTGCGGAGTCGAAAGGGACGTGGTGAAAGTGAAGATGGAGTGCTGCTGGGAAAACAACTAAAGTCCGTTACGGCCTCCTGGTTTCGAGGTGGATTCGGTAACCTTCAGGGTCCATCTGGCGC
>PLSV01000273.1 GCA_003165235.1 Syntrophobacteraceae bacterium | reverse complement strand
GCGAGCATGGGCTTGAGCATATTGCCCGCGTCCATCGCGCCCTCGGAGCGCCCTGCGCCAACTATGGTGTGCAGTTCGTCAATGAAGAGCAAAATCCTGCCCTGGGCTTCTTTTATCTCGTTCAGGACCGCTTTGAGCCTCTCTTCGAATTCGCCTCGGTACTTGGCCCCGGCGACAAGAGACCCCATGTCCAGTGACCAAATGGTCTTGTCTTTGAGACCTTCCGGAACGTCTCCCCTGACGATCCGGTGAGCCAGACCNNTCGCCGATGAGGACCGGATTGTTCTTGGTCTTCCGGCTGAGAATGCGGATAACCCGCCGTATTTCAGAATCCCGGCCGATAACCGGGTCAAGTTTTTGGTTCCGCGCCTCCTCCACAAGATCGCGCCCGTATTTTTGAAGGGCCTCATAGGCCGATTCGGGGGCAGCGCTGGTTACCCGCTGGCTTCCGCGAATCGAAGTAAGCGTCTTTAGAAGCGAATCCCTTGTGACGCCGAATTCCTGGAGCACCTGGCCGGATGGGCTGCTCGTTCCCTCCTGCAAAAAAGCGAGCAGGATGTGCTCGGCAGAGACATATTCATCCTTGAGTCTCTGGGCCTGCTCCTGCGCATCGGTAAGCAGCCTGTTCAAGTGGTTCGTTATATATATTTTGCCCTGTTCGACCCCCGGACCGCTGACGCGCGGCTTCCTGTCCAGTTCCTGTTCCAGACGCTCCCGCATTCTGTCAACGGGTATGTCCATTTTCTGGAAAAGCCTCGAGGCAAGCCCGTCGGGCTGTTCGAGCATTGCAAGCAGAAGATGCTCGCCATCGACCTCCATATGGCCGAAGCGGATCGCCCTGGTTTCGGCGGCCTGCATGGCCTCCTGAGACTTGATCGTAAATTTATTGAGGTCCATATAGAGAAAATCCTCCTCAAATAGTTGACTCTAGCGTTGGGCGGCGCTTTCCAGTTCGCGAATCTGGGCTTCCAGGGCTTCAAGCCTCGACATAAGCTCCAGGATGACCCCGACCCCCGCATAATTGACTCCGAGTTGGTTGCGAAGCCTTAGAATTCGCCTGATAAGGGGGATCACTTCCGAATCGAAGAGCAGCTCTCCATCATGAGTCCGGCCGCTAAACTCGATGAGACCCAGGCGGATGAACCTGTCGATCAGCTCAGGGTGCAGTCCTGCCCGATATGCGACATCTGTAAGAGTATAGCTGGAGGAAAACTCATTATCTGTTTTCACCTGAAGCATGAAAAATCTTGTCTCAGCCATTGCAGCTCCTGCCTCGGCTACCCTCTGGGGTTAAAACCGGAGCTTTTTCTCAACTCTTCAAACAGTTCCCGTTCCTTTTCAGAAGGATGGGTCGGGACTTTCACGACCACCGTCACGTATAGATCGCCGGCCGCTCCTTTAGGGTTTGGCATTCCTTTGCCCCGCAGCCGCAGTTTCTGTCCGTTCTGTGTGCCGGGAGGAATTTTAAGGTCTATGTTGCCGGTAAGCGTGGACAGCCTCACTTCAGAGCCAAGTACGGCTTCCCAGGGTGAAACCGGCGCCTCCATGTAGAGGTCGCGTCCCTTGAGCGTAAGAGCCGGGTGCGATTCAATTTCCACTTTTAGATAGAGATCGCCCTTGGGGCCTCCGCCTGTTCCCTCTCCGCCCTGGCCTGTGAGGCGAATCCTTTGGCCGGGCAGAATGCCGGCCGGGATTTTTACGTCGTAGCGTTTTTCCTGAACCTCCAATTGCCCCTTGGTATTTATCAACTGGCTTTCAAGGACAATAGGCTTGGTCCCGCCCTGAAAGGCTTCCTCAAGTGAGATTCGAACCGTAGCGTCGTGGTCGGCGCCGGCCTGGCGCCAAACCGCTCCCTGCCCGAAGCTTCCAGGTCCCGCACCGCCGCGGGCCTGTCTAGCACCCTTGCCGCCAAACAGCGACTCGAAGAAATCGCTGAACCCACCGGGCCCGCCCCACTGGAACTCTTCCTGGTGGGCGCCGCCCCTGCCGAAATCGTACTGGGTCTCCCATCCGGGAGGGGGCCTGAAGTCCTGTCCCGATCTCCAGTTCGGCCCCAACTGATCGTACATTTTCCTTTTCTCGGGGTCTTTCAGTACCTCATAGGCCTCGTTGATTTCCTTGAATTTGTCTTCAGCGTTGGAAGCCTTGTTTACGTCCGGATGGTATTTGCGCGCAAGTTTCCGGTATGCCCGCTGCACCTCGTCCTGGGCGGCGCTCCTTTTGATGCCGAGTATTTCGTAGTAGTCCCTGTATTGAACAGCCATAAGGTATTGTCATATCCCTAAGGAGTAAGGAGTAAGGAGCAGGGAGCAGGGAGCAAAAGCTTCCCGCTTCCCACTTCCCGTTTTACGCTTGCTCAATGCTCGGTGAACTCAGCGTCGACTACGTCCTCGCCACCGCGTGGAGGCGGTCCGTGTCGCCCTCTGTAGTCAGCCCCCTGTCCCGCTCCGGCATCATGGCCGTCGCCTGCCCCGGTCTGCTGCCGATAGGCCGCCGATGCGATCATCTGAGAGGCCTGCTGGAGATCGCTTGCAAGCTGCTGGAAGCGCTCCCGGGCCGTGCTATCATCCTGAACGGCCTTTCGGGTCTCCTCGATCAGAGCTTCGGACCGGGCTTTTTCATTTACCGCGACCTTATCGCCCTGGTCGCGCAGTGTGCGCTCAAGCTGGTAAGCCAGACTATCCGCGTTGTTGCGCGCCTCAATGGTTTCGCGGCGGCGCTTGTCTTCATCGGCGTGAGCCTGGGCGTCCCCGACCATCTTCTCAACGTCCTGTTTCGAGAGGTTGGTGGACTCGGAAATCGTAATGGCCTGCTCTTTTCCGGTTGCCTCATCACGGGCGCTGACGCTGAGGATTCCGTTTGCGTCAATGTCGAAGGTTACCTTGATCTGCGGCATTCCCCGTGGTCCAGGGCCGATTCCATCGAGACGGAACCTTCCAAGCGCGCGGTTGTCTTTGGCCATCTCCCGCTCTCCCTGGAGCACCACGATATCGACTGCGGTTTGATTGTCTTCGGCGGTCGAGAAGATTTCTTCGCGCCTCGCCGGTATAGTCGTATTTCTGTCTATCAGCCTTGTCATGACCCCGCCCAGCGTTTCGACGCCAACCGAAAGCGGGGTGACATCGAGAAGAACCACGTCTTCGACCTCGCCCTTCAGCACTGCTGCCTGCACTGCGGCGCCAACGGCCACCACTTCATCGGGGTTGACGCTCATGTTGGGTTCTTTGCCGCCCGTAAGCTTCTTGACCAGTTCCTGGACGGCTGGAATGCGAGTCGATCCTCCGACCAGGATCACCTCATCGAGGTCCTTTGAACTGAGGCGTGCGTCGGCAAGGGCCTGCTGAACAGGGCTCATGCAGCGCTGTACGAGGTCGTGAGTCAAATCCTCGAATTTTGCGCGCGTCAGCTTCTGGACGAGGTGCTTGGGCCCGGTCGCATCAGCGGTAATAAAAGGCAGATTAATTTGAGTCTCGGAAGTGCTCGAGAGCTCGATCTTCGCCTTTTCCGCCGCCTCCTTGAGGCGCTGCAGCGCGAG
>PLSV01000093.1 GCA_003165235.1 Syntrophobacteraceae bacterium | reverse complement strand
ACGTCGTAGAGATAGCCCCCCTGTTCATACCAGAACCGCTTGTTGAAAGACTCTCGCACACGACCGGCCGTCTCGTTCATGTGTCGCATGGCAGCCTCCTGGTCATCTTCCTTCAGCCACCCTTCCATCAACCGCAACGCGTTGTACCAGAGGGCATTGATCTCGACCGCTTTGCCCCGCCGCGGCGTCACCACCCAGTCGCCCACCTTGGCGTCCATCCAGGTGAGCTGATATCCTTGCCGCCCCTGGCGCAACAATGCGTCCTTCGGGTCCATACCGATGCCGAACAGCGTTCCGTTCCTGTGATGCTCGATGATTTCCACCAGCCTGGGCAGCAACAGCTTCAGCGTCGCGCGGTCGTTCGTAATCCGCACGTATCGGTGGATGGCATGGAAAAACCACAGCGTGGCGTCAGAAGTATTATAGAGGCCGTTGCTCTCGCCTTCGGGGAACATATTGGGGATCAGTCCATCGCGCACGTAATTGGCAAACATCCGCAGTATCAGGCCCGCCTCGTTCCTGCGGCCGGTCATCAGCGTAAGTCCTTCCAGACTGATCATGGTGTCGCGGCCCCAGTCCGTGAACCACGGGTACCCCGCGATAACGGTCCGAATCTCATCGCCGGAGACCCGTACACGTGCGTCTTCCAAGCGGCCGACGGGCGTGATAAGGAACTGATCGGCGGCGAGCACCAGTTCCGCGGCCGGTCCCGTCTGTGCTTGAGGCGGAGCGGCGTCAAGCAGCAGCTTGCGGCGATCCAACTCAGCACGGAAAGCCCCTTCCGGTGACAATGCCCGAATCGTGTCCCACTCCTCTGTCGATGCCACGAGCGTCGTCCGGTCGCCCTCGCCCAGATCAGCACGGAAGTAACCGGGACTCCAAAGTGACCCCTGCCACTCATATCCTCGGTCGCGCTCGGTGCGATAGGGAATCAAGGAGGTTTCCTTACGGTCGAACGTAAATGCCGTCGACGGACCGTGAACGATGAGCCGCAGCACGGGCAGGTCCGTAGCGCCCGTGATCTCGAACTGGTCCTGATACACGGATAATCTGTAATACGTCGAGCGCGGCTCGCTGACGGCCGCATCGTGCGAACGGAAATGCATCGCAGGTCGGAGCCCTAACCTTAGCTTGCCTGTTCCGGAGAGCAGAAGATACGTCACGTGCACCGTGTTCTGCCGGTACGGAAGGAAAAGGCGTTTTTCGAGAACGAACCCATCCACCTCGTAGCGCCACACCGGCAGTCCGGCTTCCAGCCGAAACTCACTGAGGACAAGGGTCGCCTCCGGTGAGATGCCCGCGAGTTCCTCTGCGCCCGTGTACATTACGCGGCGGTCCGGCAGGCGCAGGCGCTCGGAAAGTCCGTTCAGCATCATCATGCGACCCAGCGGGTTGGGCATAGCAGCGATCAAAAGCCCGTGGTAGCGGCGTGTGATGGCGCCGGTCACGGTTCCCGACGCGTATCCGCCGAGCCCGTTGGTGACCAGCCACTCTGCCATCATGTGGGGGTCCGATTCCGGATCGCAGACTGTGCAGTTGCGAACAACTCGAATCAGGTCAGCCATGCCTTTCTTGCTCCATTGATGTTGGACGCAATGCTACCGCTGCATGTCCCGGGATGCGCCAGTTGTCTTCGGAATCGAGCCGGGGCGTCCCGGAGCCGCCGTACCGGGGATCCTCGCTCGACCATAATGTCTGCCATGTCATTCCATCCGGCGGTGCGAGCAGAGGCTCCGGCGCAGGGTCCAGATGCAGATCACGTCCAAAGTTGACCAGAAGCAGGCGGTCGTCACCCTCCTCGTCGAAAAAGCGCAGCACCAGGCACTCTTCGGCTAGCACTGCCCCATCCACACCGCCCGGAGTTTGGGCACTGAAGACGGGGTCTTCGCGGCGCAAATGCAGCAGATCCCTATGCAGATCGTAGAATGGCCGGTTGCGTTCGCGCTCGCTGAAATCAAGCTTGCACCGGTCGAATGTGGAGGGATTCGCCGGGTCGGCAAGGCCTTTCAACATCTCGCTCGTGGCCAGACTGCGGAACTGCGCCAGAGACTTCATTCGGCCTTCCCTCACCAACTTAGCGAGATCGGGGGTGTGGTCCGCAAAAAAATAGAACGGACTTGAGGATGCGAACTCCTGCCCTTGAAAGAGCATAGGGGTTCCAGGCGCGAGGAGCATGAGCGCACTCATCGCTCTCAGCCGCCCGGGGCTGGTCATGAATTGCACGCGTTCGCCACTGGCGGAATTAGCGATCTGGTCGTGATTCTGGATATACGTTACGAATTTCGCCGGCGCCAGCCTGAGGCCGGGTGTGCCGCGGCGCTTCTTCTGCCACTTGTACCGCTGTCCCTGGTAGAGATAGCCGTACTTCACCATCGAAATGAACTCCTGCGGGTTGCCCAGGTAGTCGGTGTAGTAGGCTTCTTTGCGCCCGGTCATCGCCACCATGCCGCTGTGATGGAAGTCGTCATTCCAGAGAGCGTCCAGCCCGTAGCCGCCGCTCTCAATCGGACGCACCAGCTTCGTGAGTTGTGGCTCGTTCTCCGCCACGATGATCGTCTTCCGTCCGCGCGCCGCTTCCTGCACGCGTTTTCCGATGGCCGTCATGATGTTTTCCGGCGAGACGTCGAAAATATCCTGTGTGGCGTCCAGCCGCAGTCCGTCTATGTGGAACTCCTCGATCCAGTAAGCGGCGTTTGTGAGGAAGAATTCGCGCACCGGACCCGCCATTTCGCCATCGAAGTTGATGGGCTTGCCCCACTCGCTCTCGTACTTGTCGGTGAAATAGTCGGGCGAAAACTCGTTCAGATACTCCCCGTCCGGGCCGAAATGGTTGTATACCACGTCGAGGATCACCCCTAAGCCGACGCGATGAGCTTCGTCTACGAAACGGCGGAAATCGTCCGGCTCACCATACAGCCGAACTGCAGCGAACTGCCCAACTCCGTCGTAGCCCCATCCGAAGCGACCAGGAAAATCAGCCACAGGCATCACTTCGAGCACGGTGATTCCGCAGTCGGCCAACTCAGCGAGTTCTCGCTGAGCGGCCTGCCATGTCCCTTCTCGTGTGAAGGTTCCGATGTGCATTTCGTAAATGACCTNNAGCCGGAAGCGATAGCGAGTGCCCTCAGCGGCCTGCGGGACCAGGCCCGCAAAGTATCCGTCCGCCTGCTGTTTCAATTTTACGGTCGCTGGAGCTCCAGGACCAGCCTCCAGCAATACTTCCACTTTCTTCGGTCGAGGCGCCCAGACGCGAAAATGCGTGCCTCCGTTCGGCTGCAACTCGGCGCCGATGGGATATCTTCGTTGCATGTTCATGATCGTTCTTTCTACAAAAGTCCCCTCGTCATACCGGCTAACGCCGGTGTCCAGGCCGCTTCTCGGGATTCCGCCGGAATGACAAGAAAGGCTTCATCGTTCGTTGTGATCTGCTGGGCATGATCGCTCGCCGGAAGGTTCTCCTTTGCTTCTGTCTCAATTACGACCGTGCCCCATATCACACGAATGGGACATATGACCCGCGATGTCTACTCGCCCAGCAGTTCACCAACCGAATTGAGACTCTCGATGTGGTCGCAGACGGTTTTAAGCACCACTGTGATCGGAATGCCGAGTAGTAGCCCCCAAACACCCCAGATCCAGTTCCAGAAGAGCAGGCTTATAAAGACAGCCCCGGCATTCATGCGCGCCGCTCGACTCGTGACCCAGGGAATAAGAAGCATCCCTACCAGACCGGCAATCACTGCGGAAATTACGGCTACGAGTATGGCCATCTTGAAAGTCTCGAACTGAAGAAAAGCCATGAGTCCGCTACCAACGATTAAAATTGATGGCCCGAAATAAGGGATCGTGTGGAGCACGCCCGCGGCGATGCCCCAAAACCCCGAATGCTCCATGCCGATCAACCAGAACGTCAGCCATGTCCCCGTAGCCACCAGGGCACTGGCGAACAGTTGCACGAGCAGAAAACGTTGGACCTGGGTGTTGATTTCATCGAGAATCTTTACGGTGATCCTCTTTGCTGCGAAAGAGGGTCCGGCGATTGTCATGAGCTTCCGCTTAAAAGAGTCGCCGGAAACAAGTAGATAATAGATCAGGAACAATATGAGGACCATCTGACCGACAAACTCCATTGCCCCTCTCGACCCCAGCCACAGATACTGACTGATGCTGGACCCCGGTTGATCGACGTTCGCCTGCGGGATTTGCGGCTGCCCTTGAACCCGCGAGGGGGAACCACTGCTGGATTCGCTTGCGATCTTCCCGATTTCGCTTGCAGCTTCTTTGGCCTTCTGAATGCTGTGTTTCAGGCCAAAAGAGCTCTTTTCCAGGGCCTGGCTGAACTTTTCCACCGACTTCGGCAGTTTTTCGAGAGCCTCGGCTCCTTCTTGCCCCAAGGGATAGATTGACATGCCTGCTCCCATAGTGAACGCTGTAAGCAGGAGTGCGGACCCGACTGCTCGAGGAATCTTCAGTCTACTCATCCAGGTAACAAGCGGACTCAGGGCGTAACTAATGAGAATGCCGAATACAAAAGGCACCAAAATGTCTTGCGCCCAGCGCAAGGCGAAGATCACCGCCAGAATGGCCAAAAAGGTTGTTGCCAGGTTACGCATGTCCATAGGGAGGTTCACTGTTGTCGGTTCAACCGGGCAACTGCACGGTGTCGAAGTTTTCTGAGTAGCTTGAGCGCTGAGGGATTCATTATCCATATTAGACCTTATAATGCTCCACCGACTCTCAATCCTGCTGCGGCGCCCTCATGAGTTCCCCCAAGAGGGAATGAGAATGTATCGGCTGAATGGGTAAATCGTGCAGTTCGAGGAAGCAAGGTGCAAAAGCGCCGAGAATGGGTCCAACCGTAACCCTTAGGGGGCTGCGTGAGGCATAAGTCAGCCGAATCACCGTAGTAGCCTTTCTCGCGCATCTGGCGCCCCATCAGCGGCAATGGACGGAAAAATGAATCGCAGGCTGAAGTCCTCATCCTGGTGTCGATTCAGTAGTCCCTACAATGGATCGGCTTCCTCCCGACCGAATCATTTGATTCTGCAGCCTGAGCCCGTTCGCCCCAGGAAACGGCCACAGCGGCGGGTTCCTGCGAGCAAAAAGATGCCTCGCAAAGAAAACCCCGGCCAGTATTGAGAAAAATAAAAAAGAAGAGCTTCAGTATCCAGGCCAGGAAAGCCACCTTCGCGGCTAAAATGGCATTTGCTCCAAATCCGACAAAACCGAATACTCCCGCGACCAATCCTATAATCAGAAATATCATTGCGAAGCGGAACAGAGACACTTCACCACACCCCCTTTCAGAAACGTTGCCTGCGGATACCTACACGTTTTTATGTCGGCGTCTAGCTGTTGGCGGGGCCGCTGCGCCGAGCGCCCTCAGAGCGCGCCGAATAGCGCCAATGCTGGCCATGCATATATCTCCCCGGGAAAAAATCGCATCCTGAAAAACATGTTAATCACTCTCAGGACGGAAAAAAGACAATCCATAAGTGTTTGCACTTATCGTAAAAGGAGGCGCATTCCAGTTGCGCTCCGCTATAGGGCCAGGCCGACATTTTTTCTTATTCCCCACGCTCCTGAACGGGAATTCATGCTCAATTTAACCGGTGCTGCAAAGATTCCAAGGGCGGTCCCGCGTGCTCAGGAAATTCTTTTTCGCCTTGCGGCGCGGTCCGCTGCCTCAACCTGGTAACGCCAGTCATCGTAAATGATTACCATTACAGTCGGTTCGATAGTTTGCCATTAAGCTGCCTAGTACTATTCTCAATACTACTTCAGGGAGCGAGCGCTATGACCGGATTCTGGAAAAGCTTCGCGGTAGATTTTTATAATTCGGTTCGGCTTGACAACATTTTTAATGGAGCAGCGGCCCTCGCCTTTTACCTGATGCTTGCCATTTTCCCGGGGGCGATCTTTCTGCTGAGCTTGCTTCCTTATCTTCCAGTCCCCAACCTGGATAAAGATATCATGGACCTTTTGAGCCAGACGCTCCCCGGTGACGCAGCTAGTCTCTTCACCGGAGTTGTCGACAGCGTGATGTCAACCAGGAGTGGTGGACTGCTGTCCTTCGGATTTCTTTTTACCCTGTGGTCGGCTTCGAGCGGGCTATATTCGATGATGCAACAGCTAAACACGACCTATGGTATCAAAGAGACCCGCCCGTTTTGGAAACTGCGTGGGACGGCCATGGCACTCCTGTTTTTTTTCCTCGTCCTTATAGTGGGGGCCTTCGGACTGGTGGTCTTCGGTGGAGTGATTGAGAGGTTGGCTGCGTCCTTTTTGGGCCAAAGCGAGGCGCTTCTCCTGTTTTTCGCCCTGCTGCGATGGATCGTGATCGTTTTCTTCGTGTTGACGGGTTTCGCCGTGATCTACTATTTCGGACCGGACAAAAAGCAGAACTTTCGTCTCTTGAGCCTCGGAAACATCACGGGATCGCTCCTTCTTATCGTCGCTTCGCTGGGATTCGATTTCTATGTGTCGCGCTTCGCCAACTACAGCGCCACATACGGGAGTCTGGGGGCGGTAATCATCCTGCTGCTGTGGTTCTATATCTCTGGCCTGACCCTTCTGTTCGGCTCCGAGATAAACTGCATGGTCGAAACCTACCGCCGGGAGTGGGAGAACAAAAGCCGCAGACCAAAGCGGGACGCAATTCCAAGCTCCTGACGGATAGCTTATAAGAGCCCCGGAGACCAGCTTTTCCCCAGAACCAGAAAAAAGGCACTGATTGATTCATGCAAACAAATGGGGCAGATTTTTTGCCATTCGGAAACGAGGATCGCAATCCCACCAACCAATTGATTACATTGCTAGAACAGTATGAGCGAATCTGTGTGCATGAGGGAGGACCACGACGGAAATCTTCAGCCTTTCTTTTCTGCTCCCAGTCGGGTGTGTATTAGAATTGTTGCGCCATACCGGAACGAGATGCTAAAAAGAGATTTCTGAGCGTCCGCTGTCCCTTCATAGGAGCCCCCTGTCGGTTAGCTCTCTTTTCACATACGCATAATAGATAGGAGCAGCAATCACTCCTGAAATTCCGAAAGCTGACTCCATTATGAGCATTGCCAGCAATAATTCCCGTATCTGGCAATGAATGTGATGACCTACTATACGGGCGTAAGGAAGTAGTCAAGCTTATGTATTAAAAGAAAGAGGACTGATCCCTTTTGTCACCTTTGTTAAGATCTGGAAAAGAAGAAAGCAAAATTCTATCACCGGCCCTCTGCGGCCTCTCCGCCGGATTCTCCATCTTTCGCCGGTTTTTTCTCATTGCCCCGTTTCATTGCGGCCTGCTGTACGCTCCTTTTCAGAAGTTCCATCATATCGATGACTTTGCCTTCCTCCCTGCCTTCGGCGACTTCCTGCGCCGGCGGCATCCCTTCGCCTGCCTGGGCCTTCTTTTGGATCCATTCCATCAGGGCTTCGCGATACTCGTCATGATACTTCCTCGGGTCCCACTCGCTGGTCATGTTGTCTACAAGCATTTCAGCAATCTGCAGTTCCCTTTCCGTAACCTTGTAATCCTCGATGCTTCCGGCGGGGAATTTGAACTCCGCAGGGTCGCGCAGTTCCTGGTAGTATCGAAGGATGTTGAGCACCAGGAAGTTTCCCTGCGGGATCAGGGCCGAAAGGTACTGGCGGGTATGGATCACCACTTTCCCGATCCCAACTTTTCCCGTCCGCTTGAGCACCTCCCTTAGGATCACGAACCCTTTGTCCGCCATCTTGCCTGGAACAACATAGTAGGGCTTTTCGAAATACTTGTATTCGATTGCAGCCAGGTTGACAAAATCCTCGATCTCTATTGTCTGGGTTGCCTCGACGGCGGCTTTTTTGAAATCCTCGTCGGTAAGGAGGACGTAGTCGCCCCCGTCTTGCTTATAGCCTTTTACTATCTGGTCCCAGGGCACCNNCACCCGCTCGTACCGCACTTCGGACCTGTTGCGCTTGTCCAGCAGTTTGAAATGCATTTCCGACCTTTCTTCGGCCGAATAGAGCGTAATGGGTACGTTTACCAGACCAAAAGAAACGCTTCCCTTCCATATTGGGCGCGACATTTTCCCTCCCCGCAAATCCGATATTGTTGGATCTCTTGTCCCGCCAAATTCGGCAGGGAAAGATGACGATTTTCCCCAAAAAGATAACGTTGTGCGGAGGGACGAGCAATGGAGATATATGTCCAAGTGAGTGAATTATTAATTATGGGTTGCCCCCGTCACTGCCGGCAGGTTCTTGCTGTTTGTTGGCCGTGTTACCTTTTCCGAAAAAAAACGCATGTGCCGAGAGTCCGGCGCCGAAGGCGAGCATCACGCACCACTCGCCGGGAGTGATGCCCTGTTGCTTCAACTCATCGAGCACGAACCAGACCGTGGGTGACGACATGTTCCCATATTGGGCAAGGACCGCGCGCGTCGCCTGTAACCGCTCCTCGGGTATCCCGATCTCGTCCCGCAAGGCATTGATGATCTTCTCTCCGCCCGTATGCACCGCCCAGTGTTTGACGTCGCGTACGGCAAGAGAGCGGGATTTTAAAACATCCGCAACGACCGAAGCCGCGGCCTTATTTACCAATTGAGGCAGATCCATCGAAAGTTGATTATGGAGCTGTCCATTTATATAACACACCGTATCGCGTCCCGCTGCTCAGGCACGTACCTGCCTGCCGAGGCGACTAGTTCCAACCCCTTGGGCCGGTTCGAGAGCACGGCCGCTGCTGCGCCGTCGCCGAACAGGGCGTTCGAGACGATGAGGCTGATATCGTTGTCCACCTGGAGCGTGGCGCTGCAAATCTCGACGGAAGCGCTCACCACCACACCGTCTCCATTTTTCCCGAGCAACGACTCAGCTACCTGGAGATTCGGAATCGTACCGCCGCAGCCGCTGCCTACGAGGTCGTACGTCCGTATTGTGCGGGAGAGCCCCAGTTTTTCTATGAGGTATGTCGAGATGCCGGGACAGATGTAGCCGGTGCAGGTATTCACCACCAAGCCTGTCACATCACTTACGTTCGTCCCCGCCTTCGCCATCGCCTTCTGAATGGCTTGGGCGGAGAGTTCGACGGACCAATGCATGAACCGCGTGATGCGTGCATCCGGCTCTTCGTCCACGAGGGTCTCGATACGCTCGACGGCAAAGTGCCTCTTTTTGATGCTCGGATGGGGACAGGCTCCCGGAGTTCAGTCTGTCCGAGTAATGATTCCTCATGGACTCTTCAGACGTCGCCTGGTCAGCGATGTAGGGCGCCGGGGCGACTGCAAATGAGGCGATGTGAGCGTTTTTTCCCTGTATTGACATCCAATTATGTCCTTTATGTGAGCCTAGACTTCTTTAAAGTTGTCAGTTGTCGGTTATAGATTGTGAATCGGTTTTTCAGACATCCATTCCCGCAAACCGCAACCCCCGGCGTATGAAGCGCGTGTGCCTCCAGAGCGGAACCCTGAGCCCCAGCCGATACCCAACGCGGTGGATTGCTGGAAGGAACGAGAAGTTGAGAGAATCGCCGCTCATAAAATTCATGTGGCTGTTCATGGCATTCTTCACCTGCCTCGAGATCCATCCGAAATCGACTTCCGGTGATACATAGAAGACCGGCTCGGGCATTTTCGCTGCAGGAAGCGTGAGCACACCTTGCCGCCGTGCAACGGATTCTAGCTCTGTCCCGGGGTAAACCCGTATTCCGATATTGAAAAAAACCGCATCATGGGGACGGATGGCGGTACCGGCAAATCGCAACGTTTCATGAACTGTCTCCTGAGTCTCGCCTGGTCCGCCGAGCAGGAATATCCAGACGCATGGCAGATCATGGCGTCGGACGATCTCCGCGGCGGCATGCACATGACGAGAAGTGAACCCTTTTCTCAATCCATGAAGCACCTCATCTGACGCGCTTTCCACGGTCAAACCGATACCGACAAAACCCGCTTGTTTCATGGCAGCAAGGAGTGCATCATCAAAATAAAGCGGGTTCAGTTCAAGACTTTGGAAGCGGGCATTCGGCTTTGCTCGTGCGAGCGCCTCGCAAACAGCCATCGTGTGGTCGTAGGGCGCATTGAACACGCTGTCAACGAACTCGATGTCCCGGAGACCCGATGACGCCAGACGGACAGCTGATAAGGCAGCCTGCGCGGGGTCTGAAAATCGATACGTATTTCCTTCAATTTTACGATAGGTGCAATAGCTGCACTGGAATTGACAACCGAGCTTGGTTTGGAGCGGCGCCGTGGACATCTGAGACCGGTACTAACGTATGTCGATCCACCGCTGATAATCAGGCGTCATGCAGTCGTTACGGGCTCCTGTTGAAGCAGGTGGATTTGCCCGGAACGCACCGGCTGCGAGCAAAGCGATACCTACAAGATCATCGAGCGGTTCACCCCGCGAGAGCCGTTTAGGGAGCAGTGGAAACGTGACCTCGCCGTCCCCGAGCACGGCGCTGGAAATGCCGGTGGCGCGGAGGATCTCCTCGGGCATGACCGTGAGCGCAGAGCCGCCGAGAACGATAGGAACTTCAGTACGCGAGCGGATGGACTGTATGAGAGAACGCAGGCCCGGGATATAAAACGCGGGGTCTCGCATGTCGTTATTATCGATGTTTCGCACCGAAAGGCCGATGACGTCGGGATTTGATTTCCTGAGAGCCAACGCGATCGCGCGCGCTGGGTCGCGTTCGAACATCAGGTCGAGCACGCTGACCTTGTGGCCTGCCAGCTCCGCGGCCTCCGCAACCATGAATGCCCCGATCGGCATAACCGGCATGGGGAAGACGCTTTGATTGGTACGATGATGAGGGCGTTCATGATGCCTTTCCTGTAACTACGCAGGTCTGTCTCGCGCAAAGCCGCAAAGCGCGCATACCCTTTAGCCACGCCCAACCACTACCGAACTGGGTGGCTCCGGCATTCTTGAATCCTTCTACGAATTTCTCATTCCAAAGTTGGTGTTGATCTTCTGAGCGACCTTTATTTTGATTTGTTTGAGCTTGTTGACCCGCGGCGGAGCGGTTGAGCATGCGGAGGTATCTCCAGCCGCCAGGCGAGTGATCTGAAAACCGGCTATGGCCAGCCAGATAAGGTTTATCAAGGTTAGAGTACGTTCGGAGAGGCCTGGCAGTTGGTCGCTAGCCAACGCAAAGGCTGCCCAACCCACATTTAACAGCCCTATCAAACCGGTGAAAGCCGAATACAGGGCGAGCAGCCGGAGGCTGCGCTTATTGCGCAGACTCCAGGCTGCAATCAAATAGAAGAATGGGAAAACAAAAGCAATAATGCCGGCGGCCACCCGGTGAATAGTGCCGTGCAGGGTATGCCCGGATTTGGAGGCTTCGGCATTGAATGCGGCTATTAGCAGAATACAGAGTCCCAAAAGCACAAGTATCAGCCCTGCCAAATGGAACAGGCGGTCTGTCTTATCGCCCAGGCACCGGAACCAGACAATACCCAGGGCAAGCAGCGTTGCCCCAAGCAGGAATAAGCCAGTCCTTTCGATCCAACCATAGTCCATAAGGACAAATTCACTGATGGTATGCTCCAGCGGGCTGAATCCCCGGTTGAGTGAAATGGTCAGGAGATCGAAAATTAACACCACTCCGGCCACAGCACTGCAGGCCCATGATAAGAAGTGAATGAAACCGTCTCTGGCGTTGGATGAAGCGTCTGATTGGCTGCTGCTCAAAGGCGTCTCCTGTTCTATGCCAATATCCGAACAGACTTTTCCCGGTCCCATTGGCGTGTCTTTGCCGCAGCAATAAATGCGTCTTTGTCGTTGGTATCCAAGACGCCCGCATCTCGTCCGACATTCGCTATTTTCAAAAGCGCCTGGCCACCTTTGTCGACGGCGATTGCCTTGAGATGACCGAAAGCATCGCGCACGAAATCGATCGCGGCGCTTTCCATCGACAGTGCCTTTGCGCCTTCGTCGGAGAGGATGACGGCGACTGCGTCGAATAGCACAGA
>PLSV01000011.1 GCA_003165235.1 Syntrophobacteraceae bacterium | reverse complement strand
TAGCCCAACTTCCGCAGTTGGAAGTTTTTTTGACGTTTTTTGACCCTCTTTCGGAGTCAGACCATAGGTAAGTTGTTGTTATTGCGAGGGCGATTTTTTCCAAATGCCAAGAACCGAATGTAGTGACGACCTGCCCCGTTGACTTGGTTTCCTGATTATCGATAATTCCCGTGTGTATATACGAAAATTGACACGCGCAAAAGATGGCAAACAGCACCATTACTGGGCATTGGTCGAGTCCTACCGGACCGAACGAGGACCGCGGCAACGGGTCGTGGCTTGGCTTGGTGAAATGGACGAGTCCGGTCGCATGGGTGTTGAGAATGCTGCCGAAGGGAGTGGTGGTGTCCAGCGCAAATTGTTCGATGATGTCAAGCCTGAATGGGTGGAAGTCAATGTCAATGAGGTGCGGGTTGAGAAGATAAAGGATTTCGGTGGTCCATGGCTCGGCTTGGAACTGATGCGCCGATTGGAAATTGATCGTTTTTTCCGGGACCATATGCCACGAGGAAAAGAAGGGATCGGGTGGGCGGAAATTGCCAAGATCTTGGTGCTTTGCAGGTTCTGCCGTCCGTCGAGTGAACTGCACATCGCCGAACATTTTTATGAAAAAACTGCGCTGCCTGATTTGCTTGGCATTGCCCCGGAAAGAGTCAACAATGATCGTCTCTACCGCGCCCTCGACAAGCTTTTGCCGCATAAAGCCGATTTGGAAAAGCATCTCAAAGACAAGGTCGGCGCTTTATTCAAAGTAGATTACGACCTGTATCTTTATGATGTTACGAGCACTTATTTTGAAGGACAAGCCAAAAGCAATCCCTCTGCCAGGCATGGTCACTCGCGGGACCAAAGGGGAGATTGTAAGCAGGTCTGTATCGGCCTGGTCGTGACAAGAGATGGTTTTCCATTGGGCTATGAAATATTTGCGGGAAACCGCGCAGATGTGACAACAGTAGAGGAAATCATCGGCACCATGGAGGGCCGATACGGGAAAGCCAACCGGATCTGGGTGATGGACCGAGGAATGGCCAGCGAGACAAATTTTAATTTTTTGAACCAGGAAGGCCGCCGATATATTCTGGGCGCCAACCGTGGGCAATTGAAACAGTACGAGTCGGAGCTATTGAAAGAAGACTGGCTGGTGGTGCATTCCGGGTTGGAGGTAAAGCTGGTTGACGGGCCTGATGGCAAGGAGGTCTTCATCCTGTGCAGAAGTAAGGATCGCGCCGAGAAAGAAAAGGCGATGCATGATCGTTTTGAGCAACGGATTGAAGACGCGTTAATGCAAATGGCCAAGGGGTGTGAAAAGCGAAAATATAAGGTGAAAGTAATTGAACGTCGCGTAGGAAAATTGCTTGGAAAAAACAGCCGTGGTGCAGGACTGTTTGACGTTGAAGTATCGGAAAGTCCGAGCGGAGGGGCGCAGATTACCTGGACCCAAAAAGAGAAGTGGCGGCAGTGGTCCCAGTTGAGTGAAGGGTGCTATATGTTGCGAAGCAATGTACGAGACTGGTCGCCGGAAGAATTATGGAAAGCATACATTCAGCTGACGGAGGCGGAGAATGCTTTCCGGATACACAAGAGCGATCTTAGTGTTCGCCCAGTATGGCATCAAAAGGACGAACGTGTTCAGGCGCATATTTTGATTTGCTTTCTCGCCTATGTCCTTTGGAAAACTCTGGGGCGACTGTGTCATAAGGCAGGCCTGGGAGACGAGCCGAGGAAGGTCCTGTGGGAACTTGCCCAGCTCAAACTGACTGATGTGATTCTGCCAACCCGGAACGGTACAGAGATCAGATTGCGACGCGTGGAGACACCGGATACTCACCAGCGTATCCTCTTGCAAAGGCTAAAACTAAGTTTGCCGCGAAAATTTGAAAAACGCAATTTGTAGTGACGACTTTTGACCTCAGATTGTGAAATATCAACAACTTAACTGTCTCAACTGCGGAAGTTGGGCTAATAAAAGTGACTGAACAATCTTTCAATGTTTGGATGTTATTGAGTAAATCCCTGGCTGAACGACCAAACCTCGATAAATCTCGGACAATAACAGCATTGATCTCTCCTGATTTTACGGCTGCTAAAAGGGCTTGCAACGCTGGTCTATCATCTTTCGCCCCGGATATGCCTGCATCCTCATAGATTTTGACTAATTCCCAGCCCCTTGATCCGCAGTAATCCTGGATTTGAGTGCGCTGCGTATTGAGCGATTCCCCGTCGATCTGTCCGGAAGTGCTTACACGAAGGTACGCAGCCGCCCTTATCATAAATCACCCCCGGATACCTGTTTCTCAGCGACTGGTTCTGCTTCATTCTCAGTTCCGGCAAAGTTTGGATTTTCAATAACCGTGAGCGCGGGCCTGACACAATCCTCAAAGATCAAAGTTCCATCAGCTTGTTTGACCACTTTTCTGTCCCTGATTGGCGAGTATTTTGGGTTCTGGATATCGGAGACAAAGGTTGAGACGGTTTCACGGTTTAGGTTCGGGAACTGCTTCATTATTGCGTCAACCAAGTCCTTATGCGTGCAGGAGCCTCTTTCAAGGAGTTTAATCGCCATATCGAGATAAATACGCCGGGTTTT
>PLSV01000046.1 GCA_003165235.1 Syntrophobacteraceae bacterium | reverse complement strand
GTCAATTTTGGATTATCAAAACCACATTTTCCGATGGGATCTGATTTCTAATAAAAGAAATGGCCCCATTGTACAGCAAGGTGACTGGCTTGCTTTTTGGCTTTTCTTCCATGTCGCCATTTTAAAGACAACCCTTGCTTGTGCCAAGAAGATAATCGCGCAATTGTTCACCAGAATTTATTTCTGCGTTAAACAGTCTAGGAGGAGTGAACAAACGGTGAAAGTATAGCGCATTTCAAAATGACCCACCACCTCGATTCTGGTATGGATTGCACGAGGAATTACTGTAGGGTATTCTATTACGCTGATATCAATTCTCTCCAATTTCCAAAAATTACTCGCCCCGTTGAGAATCGGGTTCCCCGGTCATGCCACCTGAAATTTCCTCGGGTCGAGGTCCGAGAATTTCCAACTTTCCCTTTGGCGATGTCTGGAGGTTGGCGCTTCTCATGTCAAATGGCTCTGGGGGTCGGCCACCCCTACCTGTTAACGAGAGGCCAGGGGAAGGCATGTCCGAAACGTCAAGACGCACGGGCTGGGTGAACGTTTGCGATTTCAGAGGGTATTTAGGACAAGGACCTGACCCGAGAGAGTGCCTCCAGAATTGAAAATAGAGGCATCGTTTTTCCATGGCCGCGTTTTTGGGATTGCCGAACAGACGCCAGTCACATTACCCAGAATTCGTTCTGATAATGAAAAAGGCCCTTTGGGGTTAGATGTTAGCATACACACTATCCCGAGTAGGCCTTTTTAATAGAAAAACCGTTAGTGTTTTCAGGCAGATACGGGCTAGCAGGAGATATTATTTTGTTTTCGCCGATAATCGGGCTTGAAACGGGAATTCGCTTGTTTTCCTTGAAATCCCCTGGAATGCGCTCATTTTCATGTTTGACGGCTGGTATTTTTTTTCGCTATGTTACTACGGTATCGACAGGGGTTGAATTTTCCTTCCGAAACATTCCTAAAACGCTTAAGAAAGGATAAAATCGTGAAGAGTCAGGAGGCTAACCCAGTATAGTCTATTGGGTATGAGGCATATTGAATAACAAACCCCGGAACACGGGAGATTTCCGCGCCGGGGTTCGCATTAAGATAATTTTTTTCTCGCACATTAAGATTATCAAAAATGTGATCCCCTGCAAAGAAAAAGTTTAACTTTAAAAATTTAAAGTTAAACGGAAATACTCCCCCCGGGCTACTCCAAAAAGAAAGGGGATAGCCATGGCCAAACTTACAGCACTACTCAAGCACATTTTCAAACTGCTTGAGCAAGCCATCAGGTTATGGAAATTGTGGAACTTAGTTCCCAACTGATTTCCGGCAAAGTTTTGGAACCCTCGCCCGGCCCTTAAATGGGCCGGTTCTATTTGATCGTCATCGGAAAGCCCCGAAATTGATTGCTAATTTTACACCCAATGTGACTTCTCCTGCAATTTCCTCGGGGGGTCGAGGTCCGAGAATTGCCAATTTTCTTATCTCCGGTGTCTGGATGTTGGCGCTTTTCATTCGAAATTGTGCTGGGGGCGGGCGTCTGGGCATCGGTGCGGGTGAACGAGAACACAAAAAGGATGAAATGACACAGACCGGGGCTGGAAAATAGACAGGCCGGGGGCGAAAAGGGGCAAAAATAGGCGTTGCTGCTGGGCATGTTGTTGGGCAGGTGATGTGTGTCTTTGTAAAAACTGGAGCGGGAGACGGGCTTCGAATCCGAGACCCTCAGCTTGGAAGGCTGGAGGAACCAGCTTGCCTCGATTTACCCTCTTCTATTAGAATGGCTTAAATACTAGAAAAGTCCTATCGTAATTTCCCTTGACTTACTCGATTTTACCTCTATATTGAAGCCAAGTGTGGGGGATAGTGTGGGGGATAAGTTGACCCTGAAACCACTAGCTTAAAGGCTTAACGGTCTTGAGTCATAGAAAGGATGTGGGGGATATGGCGAAGCAGGAGAGGATCAAAACGAGTTATCCCAGTGTGGTCTTCATTGAGGGGAGGTCGTTAGCCAACCCCGGAAAGCCTGAGCGAATCTACTACATCCGCTATCGAAAAGACGGCAAGGCTATAGAAGAGAAGGTCGGGCGACAGTTCGTGGACGACATGACACCCGCGAGGGCTGCGCTCATTAGGGCAACGCGAATCCAGAAGAACGAACTTTCAAACGAAGAACAACGGGAAGCCGAAAGAGCAGCAAGGGAGGCAGAAGCCGGGCGCTATACCATTGCCCGTCTCTGGGCAGAATACCAGAACCAGAAGGGAAACTATCGGACTCTTAAAACCGACATCTCTAATTTTAAACACCTGGAGACTCTTGCCGATAAGGAACCACGGGAAATTGCCAAGCTCGATGTGGACAGGCTTAGACTTAAGCTCTCAAAATCGAAGTCATCACAGACCGTGAAGCATGTTCTGGTTCTTCTGAAAAGGATTGTCAACTTTGGGGCCAATAGGGGGATAAGCGAAGCATTGAAGTTCAAGATCGAGATGCCACGCCTAAATAATGAAAAGACCGAGGACCTGACGCCTGACGAGCTTTCAAGGCTCCTGGACGCAATTTCTAAAGCCGATTGTCTCCAGGCCGCAAACCTTATGAGAATGGCGTTATTTACTGGCATGAGGCGCGGAGAGTTGTTCCGGTTGCAATGGACCGACCTGGACTTCGACCGGGGGTTTATCCACCTCCGGGACACCAAAGGCGGCAAAGACCAGATCATCCCCATGAATGCCGAGGCACGGAAGATTCTTCAAGGCCACGAGAGGACCGAGAGCGCTTTTGTTTTCCCTGGGCGATCCGGACAGAAGAGGGTTGATATCAAAAAAACAGTGAACCGGATTAAAGACGCTGCGGGACTTCCGAAAGAGTTTCGGGCGCTTCATGGCCTTCGGCACGTTTATGCTTCCATGCTGGCATCTTCAGGGCAAGTCGATATGTACACCCTACAGAAGCTCTTAACCCACAAGTCGCCACAAATGACGCAAAGATATGCACACCTCCGGGACGAATCGCTGCGGGCCGCGTCTGAACTGGCGGGCAACATCATCGGGCAGGCGACGAACGGAAAAGACAAAGTGGTCAATTTGCCTGAGCGGGTTTGATTACAAAGTTTCCGGGATAGGCACCGTCCGATCAACGGCGCTGACAAGGCGGACTTTCCTGGCCGCCCCTCCCGGATTTCATCACAGGAGGCGCACAGGAGGCGCTTATGTCGAAATGGATCAAAGGCCGGGACGTAATGAATCAACTGGACATCGAGGCTTTCGAACTTGCTGATTACATAAGGGCCGGACTGACACCTTTCGACAAATACGGCCGTCCCTTCCGTCAAGCCGATTTACCTGAGGGACCTGGGCAGGAGATTTATACACCGGAAGAGATCGAGACATTGGTACAGGACGAAATGAAACGTGAACTGAGGCGGCGAATGCCTACGGTAGCTCCTGCTGGCGGTAATCCATCTAGGCAGTGCTATTCGGGCTTGCGCCCGCCTTCTGAAGAACGGGAACTCAGGAAAATTGCTGAAAATAACATTCGAGCACTTCCCTATTTCCCGCATAAGGCAGAGCGTTCATGGAGACATTTTAGGTTACTAGCTTCATGCAGAGATGCAGAGCGTGTCATTCAAGAAATATTGGATTGGCGTTTTCAGATGAATGACGTTCTAAAGTTAATGCCCGAAGGGAACGCCGAAAATCAAGAGCAGAAACCAGTTGAAAGAATGACCGAGAAAGATATCTTTTGGGGGCATATAAGGTTGACTGCACAACGGTTAAAGATAGCAAAACCCTACTTAAACACAAAACAAATCGCTACCAAACTCCGTGATGAGGCAAAAAAGCAAAGCACAACAAAGAAAAAATTGCCACTCGCGGACTATTCAGTCGAGTACATCATGAAGCATCTGACGGGTACTTGTAAGCGTGGGAAACCGTCGAAAAGCAGATAAATAAGTTCGGACAATCCACTTAATTCGGAGGGCCGCACAAGAAATTGTGACGGCCTTTTTGCTGCTGCACAAGGTTTACAAATTCGGACAATTCGGATAATTCGGATATCAGAATGTATTAGTATTTACATATAGTTATCTGTCGAGATACCCTCTTGCGCATGAGTCTATAGGATTTTCAACTTCTCACTGCGAAAGGGTAACCATGGGAAAGTATTTGACCGAGAAAGAAGTTTCCAAACTGACCGGATTGGCTCTGTCCAGTTTGAGAAATGACCGGGCCTATGCCCGAAAGCTATTTCCTTATGTGAAAATTGGGCGATCCGTCAGATACCGCGAATCGGATGTGGTCGAGGCAATGGAACGGCGGAAGATCGGGCTTGCGGAATGACCGGGCCTCAAATGGAAAAGCCCGGCTGCTGGCAGGCGGCGCGGGCGGCAACAAATGGGAAATAACGCATGAAAAATAACGCGCAAACCACTGAAAATCAAGCTTTACTCGTATCCTTTACTGTCTTCAAGAGCGCTGACGTTCTATCTAAAAAGTATAATCTGGACGCGAGCGGCAACATTGTAAAGACACCTACGGTGATGACCTCCGGGACCGCTCAGCGTGAGACGCTGGATTTCTCCGATTTCGGTGAAACCCTATCCACTGCCGATGACAAAACGGCTTTCGGCTACGGACTGCATGATGAGAGGTTCGGCGACGAGGTTTCGATCACCCTTAGCGGCAAGGAAGTCGAAGCCGCTCGCATCCTATCGAGAACTCAAAAATACTTTCAATACCGTCCGGGATCTGGCGTAGTTATGGACGATCATGATCCAGATTCGCGCGGCTTCCATCTGGCATATTATGATTTATGGACCATTATCAAGGGCATTGTTCCCACATTTGGCGATGCCGCGTGTTGGAAGCGCGATTCAATATCGGCCGGCATTCATCGAGCGGGCGAGCAGCTACAACCCGGCAACGGTTTTCATCTTTATAACCCTGTTTTCGATGCTTCTGACATACCGCGATTTGGCAAAGTGCTGTTCCGGCGCTTGTGGCTTGCGGGCTACGGCTACATCGGCCTAAGCGCGGCAGGCACATTCCTTGAGCGCTCTATTCTCGATGCGGCAGTCTACAGCCCGGAAAGACTCGACTTCACCGGCATGCCGGTTGTGGGTAATGGCCTGGCCTGGACCCCACCGAAGCCCATTTACAAGCCGGGCGGGTATCTCGATACGCGGCTTCTGCCTGACCTGACACCCGAAGAGGAACGTCGATTCACCGAGATGGTTGTGGATGCCAAGGCCGAAGCTGAACCGGAACGAGCGGCAATCCGCGAGGAATGGATCACCCGGCAAGTTGGTCGCATGGTCGAGCGCGGCGTTCCTGAAGAGCGGGCAAGACAGGCATTACAGCACATTGCGAAGGACGGAACACGATTCGACCTTTATCAAGATTTCATCCTGGATTTTGCAGACGGAACAACGGCCAGCGTGGGCGATGTCCTGGGAAATGCAAAGCAGTTTGACTCCAAAGCGCTTGCCGATCCATTCGAGGGGACAGATTACGGACGCACCACGGCCATGTTCTTTGCAAATAGCGGTAAACCCGTAATCAATTCTTTCGCCCATGGGGGCGTGAAATATTTTTTGCACGGTCAACCCAGAGCCGATGTCGAAGAGGCTGTAAAGGCAATGGAACGGGAACTGAACATTAACAGCTCGAAAAAACAGGCTGCTTCGAATGAAGACGAAAAGAGCAGTAATAGAGCGACACAGCAGATTGAAAAGGAATCGGGAGGCTTGGAATTTCCAATTGAAGTAATGTCAGGATTCGCAGGGAACTTTGCACGAATCTATGCTGAATACCTTGAGCCGCCGATACAATTCTTTTACATGGCCGCGTTGACTATTCTTGGAAATCTATTATCCGGCAGAGTCACAATAGATTCGGAAATCAGAGTGCAACCTAGACTTTACACATTGCTCTTAGGGCAATCTGCTGATGATCGAAAAAGCACGGCGATATTCAAGACGATTGAATTTTTCAAACAGCATGGAATGAGCGTTCTAAACATTTGCAATGGTGTTGGAAGCGCTGAAGGGCTTCAAAAGAAATTGGACGGGCTTATTCCTGATGGCGAAATGCGAAAACTGTTGCTTGTTTACGACGAGTTTAAAGCGTTTGTGAGTAAATGCAGGACGGAAAGTAGCGTTTTGTTGCCATGCGTGAATTCGTTATTTGAAAATACTTGGTATGAAAATCATACCAAAACGGGCAAAATTGAACTTAGCAATGTTCAGTTGAGCATTCTGGCGGCTTCAACTATCGAAACTTTTCAAAGCTGTTGGACATCGAATTTTACGGATATTGGATTTAACAACCGGCTTTTTATTGTAACGGGTGAAGGCAAACGCAAGTTCAGTATCCCCCCAAAGATAGATTCTCAAAAATTGTTCGCGTTGGGTAAGGAACTCCAGGAAGTTTTAAACTGTGTTGGGGAATTGAAAATAACTCCTGATGCGCGGGCAAATTACAATGAGTGGTATTTGAACCAGG
The DNA here is from genome assembly GCA_003165235.1 of Syntrophobacteraceae bacterium. Taxonomy (GTDB): domain Bacteria; phylum Desulfobacterota; class Syntrophobacteria; order Syntrophobacterales; family Syntrophobacteraceae; genus SbD1. The sequence continues at coordinate 2,676 of PLSV01000046.1, read as the reverse complement.
AAAGTTCAGTTCACACGAAAAGGCTTGATACTTACGCGATGCGTTTCATGCCGGTTTTGGCCGCTAATGAATGTAAAAGTCAAATTGATGCCGCAATCGTGGGCAAGGCGATTCGCCTATGCAATTGGCAACTCCGAATCCGGCAGCTTCACGATCCAATCGACGCGGACAATGTTCTGGCTAAGATCGAGGAAAGGATTCGGCGAACTCTGAGAGTCAAGGGACCGCTTTCGGAAAGGAACTTGAAGTGGGCGATCAATGCAAACCGTGACGGAACTTGGCTCTATACCAAGTCGATACAAACTTTGCTCGTGGCTCAGGAGATCAGACTTGACAAAAACCGCTATTGTTTAGTGGAGGCTTGAAAAAGTGTCATCAAAACTGTCATCACTCGAAATATGGGCTTAATCAGGCGGAATTATTGAGAGAATCAGAAATGTATATATAGGGTACCTAAAAAAAACCTCCCGTTATATAGAAAAATTGATTTTCAATGTGAATTCAAATAGTTACCAACGTTTTTTGAGTGATGACAAGCTTGATGACACTTTGACGGCAACCCCGGACATTGACAAAAAAAACTGAATGAAAGGATTCAAAATGAAATTTAAATTGGGAGATAGAGTGAGGATAATACGAGGAATGTATAGCGGAGAATTGGCTACAGTCATTTCTTTGCCTTTCGAGGAAGACCCTTTCGAAGATGACGGAACTCCTTTGCATCGAGATTCAGAATGTAATGATTTATACGATGAATATTTCAAACATGATTCGTTTATTTTAATAAATTCAAAACAAAATTTAATTACTTTAAACATTACAATTAGCATTTCACTCTAGCGTTAAAAGGTATAATTTCTCACAATACGTTTTATATAAAAAGAATGCAGCAAATGAAACCTTTGCAACGTGTGGGTATCTTGGCAGTGCAAAAGCGATACGCTCCCGAAACAAAACGGCGCTCGCCGGGCTGAGCAAAAAAAACGCCTCGGACTCCTTTTTTATTAGTAACGAAATTTCGTAATTTTATAACCCTGTAACGTTAGAATAAAAGATTAAATGCTGTTTAAATAATCGGTGTAAAATTGCGTTACTCCAACATCAACGCTCAATCCCCAGTTCCCGTTCTTGTCTTAGAATTTCCAGTTCTCTGAGCCGATTTTCCTGCTGCTGCCTTTTTGCGTCATTCGCGTTATACAAGGGTAAATTCCATACTCGCGGCTGATACTGATTTTGCTGTTGCTGCATAGACGGTCCCACATATGTTGCGGACCCGCCAGGTTGCCCATTTGGTTGAGTATAAAACCAGGTTTGGGCAAATGCGGGAGAAACACTCACCAGAACGAATAACGCGGCGAAAAACAGAATTTTCTTCATTTTATCACCCCCTCTTTTTTAGACTACTTCTTCAGTTCAGCAATGAACTTCTCCACGTCTTCAATAAAACGGAAAGCCCTAATCTCGGCCTTTAGGCTTCCATTCCCTTGCTAAGCGCTGCGCCTCTTCGATCTGGGATGGTGTCATATGTTCAGCCACTAAATCTCTGCCCTTTTGAGCCGCAGCATTGCCTTGTGCCGCCGCCAAATTAAACCACATATGCGCGAGCACGAAATCCTGCGGCACGCCTTCGCCCTTGGTGCACATCAATCCCAGATTATGTTGCGCGTTAGCGTCTCCCTGGTTTGCGGCCTTGCGATACCACTTCGCCGCCTCGGTATCGTTCTTCGGCACGCCTTGGCCGTTATGGTACATGAACCCCAGATTATATTGAGCTAAAGCATATCCCTGCTCTGCCGCCCTGCGATACCATTTCGCTGCCTCGGCATAATCCTTTGGCAGACCTTTGCCATCAAAATACATCAATCCCAGAATACCTTGTGCGTCAGCATCCCCCTGCTCGGCTGCTTTACGGAACCACTTGGTCGCTTCGGCATAGTCCTGGGGCACACCTTCGCCGTCATGGTACATCAATCCCAGAAAACATCGCGCCCTAGCATTGCCCTGCTCTGCCAAAGTTTTAAACTCTTTATAAGCCTTGGCATAATCACCTCTGTCATAAGCCGCTTTACCTTCATCAAAACCGGCATGAGCAAGGGCAGCGAACCCGACCAGTACGGCGATAAAAAGCAGGAATTTGAATTTTGTCATTTTCGCATCCTCGATCTGGCGGGCATCAAGGGAGAGGGGGCAAAGCAGGCGAACCTAGTACAAATCAATCTTCTTCCTTTTTATGCAGTAAATGAATGAAAAGCGCCGCCAATCCGCATATTACAACAATCCAGACGCCAAACATCTCAATCTTCCTCTTCGTGTTTAATGTTCATTTTTCCACAAACTTTCTTCACCTTTCCGTATGTTTTCAACATCATATTAAAGTCACTTTCAGGGTTTCGCAAGGGCTTTTTGTGCGGTCACAAAGGGCCGTGTGCAAATGAGAGGTGTTCGAGTATGGGTTGAGAGGGGAAAGTCGATTGAGGGGCATCCTGGCGCTTCCTGTGTGGGAAGTAAGAGCAAAGCCGGGCGAGCAAGTCAGTTATGGGGCCAAGTTCACCTTAGCCTTTCTCTGTGTGCTTCCGCTCACCAGGGCCGTTATTGCCGTTCAAAATCCCAAAGGCATGTTCAGTATGGTTCATGCCGAGATCGGCGGTTTTAAGGGTCTTCCGGCAAACGCGTACC
>PLSV01000410.1 GCA_003165235.1 Syntrophobacteraceae bacterium | reverse complement strand
GTCTGTATCGGCCTGGTCGTGACAAGGGATGGTTTTCCCTTGGGCCATGAGATATTTGCGGGAAACCGTGCAGATGTGACAACCGTAAAAGAAATAATTGGGACCATGGAGAACCGATACGGGAAAGCGAATCGCGTTTGGGTGATGGACCGTGGAATGGCCAGCGAGGCAAATTTTGATTTTTTGAACCAGGAAGGCCGCCGATATATTCTGGGCGCCCACCGCGGGCAATTGAAACAGTACGAGTCCGAGCTATTGAAAGCAGACTGGCGAGTGGTGCATTCCGGATTGGAGGTGAAGCTGGTTGACGGACCTGACGGCAAAGAGGTCTTCATCCTTTGATCGCGCAGAGAAAGAAAAATCGATGCATGATCGTTTTGAGCAACGGATTGAAGATACTTTGATTCAAATGGTCAAAGGCTGTGAAAAGCGAAAATATAAGGTGAAGGTAATTGAACGTCGCGTAGGGAAGTTGCTTGGGAAAAACAGCCGCGGCGCAGGATTGTTTGATGTTGAAGTATCACAGAGTCCGGGCGGAGGGGCGCAGATCACTTGGACCAAAAAAGAGAAATGGCGGCAATGGTCTCAGTTGAGTGAAGGGTGCTATATGTTGCGAAGCAATATACGAGACTGGTCGCCGGAAGAATTATGGAAAGCTTACATTCAGCTGACGGAGGCGGAGAATGCTTTTCGGATCCACAAAAGTGATCTGAGTATTCGCCCGGTATGGCATCAAAAAGACGAACGTGTTCAGGCGCATATTTTGATTTGCTTCCTGGCCTATGTCCTTTGGAAAACCCTGGGTAGACTGTGTCATAAGGCAGGCCTGGGAGACGAGCCTCGGAAGGTCCTCTGGGACCTTGCCCAAATCAAACTTTCAGACGTGATTCTGCCGACCCGTAACGGCACAGAAATCAGGTTGCGACGCGTAGAGACACCGGATGCTCATCAGCAAATCCTTTTGCAGAGGCTCAAATTGACGTTGCCGCGAAAATTTGAAAAGCACAATTTGTAGTGACGACTTTTGACCTCCAATTGTGAAATATCAACAACCTAACCGTTCTAACTGCGGAAGTTGGGTTAGCATCTCCCTGCTCCGCCGCAGCTTTGAACTCTTTGTAAGCAGTGGCGTAATCGCATCTGTCATAAGCCGCTTTACCTTCATCAAAACCGGCATATGCAATAGCATGGAATCCGGCGAGCACGGCAATCACGAGTAGCAATTTGAATTCTTTCATTTACGCCTCCTCGATCAGGTGGACATCAAGGGGAAGGGGCAACAGACTTTTTTTCCAGAAATGCACGGTTATCTCCAGACTCTCTAACCCGCAACCGCGCTTCAACGAATCAAACCCCGGCTTGAGCAGAATCTCCGATTCACTTCACCAAAGATATCCCCTGATATTGAAGTGTTGCACGTGACACATACATTATACAACGCTTCCGTTGCATGCAACACTTTTTCGATTCAAGTTCACCCCCTTTAATGGGTCTTGCCATGTTGTAAGTGTCTTAATCTTTAAGCTAAAGTGTAAACGCGAGGCCTCTCGATCCGGCAGGCATAAAACTTGCTCAATAATAACGGAGCATGGTTCATTTGGTTCTTCTTACACCGCCGGAGCGCACCACGATGTGATGGATGATATTGTGTAGGCCATGAAGGCCTTGGCAAGCTATCTCGTGAGGCGCCTTGTCTTGTTTTGGTTCCAACGCTGTAAGTAGATTGTGGTCGTGGGAATCGCAGATTTACATTCAATGCGTCTGACTTTTACAACCTAAGTAAGGAGAGATCGATGAAAAGAGCGATGTTGTACCTACTGGTGCTGGCCGCTCTGACTTATCCAATCGGTTTGCTGTGTTTATTTGCTGATCAGGAAAATGTGGCTGCCACACGGACCGCTACTGTCAACCAGGGCGATATCATGATCTCTGACAATGATGTGGTTAAGGAAACCAAGGCGACGACCGAACGGCCCACGATCGAAGATAAGCGTACCAACATCAAGACGACGACCGATACGAAATATTAGTTGAGCCGGCGCAAAGTTCAGCAGTCCGCGGGGAATGGCCCTGCGGACTTATCGTCTTCGGGGGGCTAATCTTAAATATTCCGCCAGCTTATCGTTGGACAATGAGATTAGCCGGTCAATGACCCCTTGACCGGCTAACATGCAGCCCGTTTTTCTTCCATTTTGCGCATGCAAAATCCTTTTGCTTCCCTGTATCTGGTATTTATTCTTCCTGATTTCCTTTTTCATTCCTTCTTCCGGATAGGTTTATGGTTTTTCTCCGCCAGGGAGGAAGCCATGAACTCTGCAATTCCATGCACTCATTGTGGGCGTCTGTTTGCCCCTGATCCTCGCGTAAAGAATCAGCGATATTGCGGTGAGAAAGACTGCCAGCGCGTCCGCAAGCGGAAGTGGCAAAAAGAAAAGCTTGCAACCGATGATGACTACAAGGCTAACCGGCACCCATTCCCCCTGCGCCCGAGACATCCATTGTCATGCAGCATGGACACTGACCTATGCGCTTGCCGATGATGGCATGGGGACAGGTTCACCGGCCTCTTTCAGCCCCTCCATATGCAGTTCAATCGCCTCCCTTATCAGTCCGAGAACTTCCTCCAGGCTTTGTCCTATGGCAATACATCCCGGGAGATCCGGAACGTGAGCCCCGTAGCTTGCCACGCATTCCTCAATAACCACCATATATTGCATATTCTTCCCCCACCTGCTTCAGGCAGGCCTGTTTCTGTTAAAAATATCATAAACGTACTGATCGCCTGATCACTGGTCATATAGTCGAATTTGACCCTAAAATCGAACCTCCGGAAAGCGGCGTTATCCGGAATATCCATGAGGTTTGTGCGACAAAACTGCCCTTTTCCCGGAGGACAGTCGCCTGGGCCTGACTGATATGTCCGGCGGCACAGCCGCCTGGAAAAGTGAAAGCAGGCTATTCTGAACCACTAGGATGCGGCGTTTCATTGAATGCCTTAACGGCTGCCCCTAATTTGATTGAAATAGCTTTAGCGCTCGATCCTCCGGGGCCGGTGACAGTCAATTTAACAGTGTATGCGCCGGCTTTTTTATATGTGTGTGTCGGGTTTTCAGAGGAACTTTGGCTCGTGCCGTCCCCAAAATTCCATAAATACGACGAGATTTGACCGGTTGAGGAAGCGCCTGAAAAGTTAACCGTAAGAGATGACGCCCCTGTGCCGGGAGTTGCCGTAAAATTTGCGGACGGAGGCGGACTGGCCGCTTTAATTGCGATTGTTTTAGTGCTCGATCCTCCGGGACCTGTCGCCGTAAAAGTAGCGGTGAATGATCCAGCGGAAATATATGTGTGACTAGGATTTTGCGCGGCGCTGGTGGCTCCGTCCCCAAAAGTCCATGCCCAGGAAGTTGCCGGTCCTCCGGTATTGGCGCCTGTAAACTTTACGGACAACGGCGCGGTTCCGGTTTTATGTGATGCCGAAATAGTGACGAGCGGCGGTTTTCGTGTGGAGGTAACCGAAATTGCCATACTGCTGGAATTCGATCCTCCGGGACCCGTTGCCGTAACCGCAGCGGTATATGTTCCAGCGGAAGTATACGTATGACTTGGATTCTGTGTGGCGCCGGCTGCTCCGTC
>PLSV01000007.1 GCA_003165235.1 Syntrophobacteraceae bacterium | reverse complement strand
GAAGAGCCATTGGGAACCTACCGTTATTGCAGTTAAAAAGCATTTCAACGTCTAAGGTAAAAATAAGAAAATAGAACATGGACTACTAAGCGACCGACGCAGATGGTTTGTTGTCGCCGCACGCATCTATTACGATAACATCTGGGCGTTCAAGAAGTTTAAGCTCTTTTAAAATTTCAAATACTCGCTTGTACTCATTTTCATTGAAAAACAAAATGACCTTAATGGATTTGGACGTATTATTAGCTGCTTCATAAATACCAACCTGGTTTTCGAGGTTCTTTTTTAGCTTTGTATTTGAAGCCAATTTGAACTCGACAAGAGTCTTGTCCTTGCTGCCCATGGAGGCCTTGAAGTCCACAGGTCCACGACCATTATTAACTTCGCGATCGATCTCAATCGGGGATGCAAACCACGTAAGCCGATACATAATGTGAAGATCTTCCTCTCGCTTGATTGGTTTCCCCTTCACATAGAACAACCGATAGCCATCTTTGTTTTCGATGACATCCTTCAAAAATTGGACCCTACGAAGAGAGGCTTCGAAGGTATCGCCCTCGGTGTAGAAGCTACTTCCAGCCAAATAGGTATTCACAAACAGAATAATTTGCCTGATAAGCTGTTCTTCGGTTTCTTTTACCTTAATGTCACTAATTTTATGAGCATTGCCTCCCGTGACTTCCTTCTCCCGGATGTAGTAATCTAATAGAGCAGGGAAAGCTTGGATGGTAGCCACAGCTGCTCCTTTTACTTCCTTCTCTTTAGGATCATCCGACAGTATTTTACGAAAATGTGCATCCACACGTGCACGGAGTTGTTCATCTGGGATCGATGGGTAGATGTCCTGAAAGCGATCCAAAAGGTCCGATCTGTTGATCCATGCCTCATCCTTTGTCAGGATGTCCTTCGGAGTCAGCAGGACAAAGTCACCATCCCAATGAGGAAGCTCATACGACGCCCCTCGCCACCTTTGACGGTCGTAGTCGAACCGAACCTTTTGGACAGCCGTCCGCCTCAGCTGCGAGGGCTGTAGATTCTCCCTCGCAAAGGTTTGTGTGTAATCAAGAAGAAAGGCCTTGATCAGATTCGTTGTGAAATCACTAAGATGGTCGCGACCCACACCATTCCCAAGCAAGCACAACTTCTCCAAATGGCTACCTTGAGTTACCGTTTCAGAACCAAAATCTCTAAATAGCAGGTTTAGATTGAGATGGAGAGCCTTGGCGAACCTTCCCCCGAGTCCACTTCCCTCGTTACCTTGCTGGCTGAACCCGAGCCAATTCTGTCGAACTTCAGGGAAATGGAACCATTCCTTGATTATTCCACGACTTAAAGGGCCTTCAAGGGATCGATCTCGTAGGAATCGAACATACCGGATAATGTCTTCGTGGAGGCTCGCGTAGACATCCTTTTCGCTATCAAAGAGTAAGAATGGATCAACGAAGAGAGGCAGGTCATTGATCAACGAAATGTTGAATGCGCCATATTCCTCAAGGCAAGCTGGATCAATTCTAAAAAAATCAGTGAAGTAGATTCGAGCAGTAGCAATAGGAGTGGTAATCATTGGAAACTCCTGAGCACATTTATTAGGAAACTGACCCACGATAATCGCAAATTAAATTCGGTCCTCAAAAAAATGTTGATGAACTGGCTACCATGGATGAAATCTTCGATCCCGGACAATATAAAAGCTCCGCTTCTGAGCATCGCTCTCACAGCGGCGTAATAAATTCAGGCCTTCTGCCATCTTAAGCTTTCACTCTGGACGGAAGCCGGTTTATTAGACTGTTTAGATTGGGTGTTTTCGCGAACTTGGTGATTCTCGCCCAGATAGAATCGAACCTGCCCGCCCCCCATCAAAGCCTTAAAAGCGAACTCGGGTTTCAGCAGGTTCATCAACATTGTGTTACGATCCATCGAGGAAGCCAATGGGCTGTTATCAAAAAGGATGTTCAATATGTTTATAGGATGGTTGTGGAACACGATGACTTCAGCGTAATGTTCTCGTATCATCCAGTCCTGAACAGCAGCTCCAATGCTTGGTGGGATTGCGACATTTGAGGGTCCCCCTGCAACGTGCATGACCGCCGTGATGTAGGTGGTTGAACTATGATGTTCTCCAAAGCCAACAAGGAGGTGCTCCACCTTCTCATTTTCCGTGGCCGCAAGGCACCCTCGAAGGAATTGATTCCTCGTTAACTCACGACTCATCTCTTGATGAGGGCTGTTATCCTTCAAAATTTTCTTGAGGGGTCGAATGCCAATTTCATGCTCACGGGTAAAGTGGATCGGATTCGGGTCGAACAGCGAAGCGATTCCCGTTTGTATTAGCTCTTCGAGAATGGGCTCCATGTTCATGCCCTCCCAAATGGCGTCACTTCTGATTCCTTGTTTAATTTCATGAACATCTTACAAAGCCCCACCCTAGAACGTCGCCTCATCCAGTTAATTGGAAGAATCCAAGGTTGACTATTTCGCTCTGCGCCACTTATCAGGAGAACCCACTTTGGTATTACGAACACGCTCAGCGAGAATGGGATCGTTCGGCTTGACCTGATGCGCCTTCGCTATCGCTTCAGCCTGAGTGTCGCCCTTCGCAATGACGCGCTTGTTCTGGGTGGCCTTATAAGTCCCATCGTCCTTCTGTTCGACAAAGATGTCAGTCATAACCACCTCATAGAAGACGGATGAACCATACACCCAATTGGTTTCATTTACATCATTTTTCTGGATGGAGGAACCCAGCCTCCAGCCCATCCGACAATCGGCCTTCACACCTGATGGCATTCATGGAGAGGGGCCTCCCCCAACGCGCGATGCTGCGAACCACCTTCCACTCATCGGATCGCACTCGGCCAGCCTCGGGAACCGAACCCTCCAGACCCTTCCAACTGGTCAAAGCCTCAAAGCACTCGAACATGACAGCGCAGGCCCAGAGGAGAAGGTTTCCCATAAGGAACGCTCCAACCAGTCAGATACGACCCAGGACCCTTTCGTGTGTGTATGAGCATGGAGCCGAAGGTGAACGAAATTTAAGCGAATGTCTATTATATCTTTACCACCCCCCAGAGAACCTTGGTGTAGCTGCAGCCCGGCATCTTCCCAGGAAACCCGATTCAAATCTTAGATCCAGTAGTACTGGAAAAATCTGAGCCCCCAGGCATTCCTGGATTTTCGGGTAGTTGTTCCAAGACCAAAGTCTTCTGAGTAATAATCCCCTTACCCATGGTTATAGCAGCAAAAAGAGCCCGAAACCAATTGAAAAACTTTCATTTCAAATTAATAAAGCACAATGTCCAAAAATAATTTGCCACCTGTGTAACAATGTCTCTTGGACATTCCAAGAGGAGAATCTATGGCCGAACCTATCATTTTTGTCAAAGGGACAAGCAAGGCGAACAAGGCTGCTTACCTTGTGGGAACCGAGAAGGTTCCTGCAGCTGTGGTCACTAGGCTTCTGACTGCACTTGGTGAACTTTCGGGCTCAAAAATGGACCGCGCTTTCTATCAGGGCTTGGCAAAGTACCCCAAGGTCCTCGATGCTCTTGATGCTTATGGATTGAGCCCTGTAGTGGCGGTGGGATCCTTAAAAAGGCTCCAGGAAGAAAACCAGCCAGTAAAGAGCGTGGCTGGTCAAAGGCCTTCCAAGGTGGTCCGTGCTGCCGAACTCTTCTCCAAGGGAATTTGCAAGAAATTCAAGGGCACACCGGAAGAGATGGTGAATGCCTTCATTGAACTGGCGGCGAAGCCCGAGTTCAAGTCCCAGGCGGTTGATTGCATTTCCGCCTTCAAGAAAAATTTCGGAGAGTCGAAGTTGGGCTTCATCAAGACCAGCAACCGGAAGGGGAATCCGGCGGCTCAGACGGCGTTGGCTAAGGCTAGGGCTGGCAAGAAGAAATGATTGATTAGATTTTGACTAAGGGCCAGGGTTACACGCCCTGGCCCTTTTCTTTCCTGTCGCGCATTGCCTATATGGGGATTGCAAACAGTCCCTCTATGCTGACTCCTAGTCAATAACAAAAAGCTCCCCATCAGGCATTTTTGTCAAAAAAGGATCTTGGCTCCGAGAATAATTGAACGCTCATTATTACCCTTGACAATGGTCAGCGGCGCACCTGTTGAGCCAAAAATGCCAAAGTTGGCATTTGCCTCGTTAATCATATTGCCGATGCCCGTATAGATTGTCGTCCGTTTGGTCCAGAAATATTCATATCGTAGACACTCGAACTTGGCATCGGCATTGACCATCAGCTTATTGTGGAGAGTACCATAGTCGATCAACAGACCGCCTTGGCCCAACGGCACGTAGGCACTGATTTCATCAAAGTAATTGTTCTCCGGCTCGGACAGATCCTTTTGCGTCTGATACATCACGGCAATTTTCACCACCTTGAAATCATAGGTAGCTGACGCGACCTTCCAGGTCCCGGACACGGTGGGAGTGGTTTGACGGGTTAAGGACGAAGCAATGGCGGAGAACGCACCAAGGTCATACTGAACTGAGTAACTAAAAACGTTGCCGACATTGATCTGGCCTTTGGTCTGGCTGGTTTCGCCCAGCCCATAAAAGGCATCCAGGGTGAATCCCAGGATCTTGGGGGTCACATAGTTGATGGAATTATTTATTCGGGCAATGGAAGCGTCAAAGAAGTTGTCCGAAGCATTGCCATAGGCCATACCACCGTATAACCCACCACCCATAAAAATGACATTCGCCAAGAATACGGGAGCATACTGCCGGCCAACGGAGAGGGCCCCCCACTTCTTGCCTTCCAGTCCAGCATAAGCCTGGCGACCAAACAGGACAGCGCCTTGACCCGAAGTGCCGTTGTTTATATTTAGCCCCGCCTCCAGATTGTAGAATGCATCCACCCCTTTGCAGACTACGTCGTTGCCTTTGAATCCGACGCGGGAGCCTGAGAGGCCACCGCTTTGCAACCGCTGGATATTATTGACTCCATTGTACCCATTCTCCAGATAAAAATCGGCGAGGCCATATACCGTCACAGGTATCGAGGCGATCCCATTCTGGGCAGGAACCGCTTCCTGCTTCTGGCTGGGTGTGGAATTGACCTGCTGGTTCCGCCAGTCTTCCAATTGCTTGATCCGCTGGGTGAGCCCTTGGTCCTGTCCGCTCTGACTCTGGTCGGGTGGCACCGTGGCGGTTTGCGCGTAGGCCAGGCCTGAGCAGGCAGCGGTTATGGATACCGCTATCAATATCTGTTTCATTTCGGTTCTCCTTTTGGGGATGGAATACTACATGGCTGAATTGCTGTTGGGTCATTCGGCTTAATTTATGTCTCGGAACAGGATGAAGGCGCAAAAAATGGGTGCAATGGCGACGACAACCTTGTTCCACCTCCCGCTAAGGCGGTCGAGATTGAAAGGGTTGGGCGAAACCGGCGCCGGATTCCAGGCAGCCCACCGCGGAGGCGATATTTCCCTGCATGGCATCAGCCCGGCCATTCAGGGCTGTGCAGAACTGATGGATGGGATGGGTCACGGGAGGCTCCTGATGCCAGGCGATTTCGGGTTCAGTGTCACCCTGGGATGCTCTCCAGGGTGTTGATCAACGGTTTTCAACTGGCGTTTGCTCCGAGAGTCAGGTCTCTCAATCCACGTACGGATTGATTTCAATGCTCTACAGCTCTTGCTCTAATTTATTAATTATTTGGATCAATTTATCTATTCTTCGAGGGACTCTGATTCTGACGTAATTCTTGCCAAGATTCAAAAAGTACGATCCAGATTCGGTTAGAATTTTATATTTTTTGAATAATTCAAATAAATCAATGTTTACATCTGGTAAAAATAGAGTCATAATTGGAATCTGCATGCACGATTCCAAGACTTTTATCGCTGAAAATGAGTTGATCAATTTCTGTTTATATATTTTGATATTTTGAATGGAGGTATCCACGAATTGTTGGTCATCTAGCGCAAAACCAGCGATTTCTTCGCTCAAAGAACCTATGCTGAAAGGGAGATCTATTTTTTTATAAATTTCCATCAAAACTTTCTGACATAAAAAATAGCCAACTCTCAACCCCGCCAGCCCAAAACCTTTAGATAAGCTGCGAACAACGAATAAATTTTTATATAATCCAACCAAAGAAATTGCAGAATTATGTTTATCCATAAAATCGCCATAGGCTTCATCAATGATCACATAAATATCCATCATTTCAGCTTTTTCAATAATTGTTTTCAAGTCCATCAGGGGAATGACCTGTCCTGTTGGGTTGTTAGGATTGTCAATATATATTATGGTATAATCATTCGAAATTTTGTCCATAAACTCAGACGCGGAAAATTTATAATTATTTTCTTTTTTTAGTTTAATATAGTCATAAACTCCGCCATAGCTTTGAACATTTGAAATATAGTCAATGAATTGAGGTGAGTAGCCTAATACTTTGGTTCCCTGGTGAACGAGTATTTTATTAATACCATTAAGAATTCCCATGGATCCATTGCCAACACCCAGCTGGTCCATTTCAATGTCAATGATATCTGACCAATATCTTACTATTTTTTCTTTGATATATTTAAACGGGTAATTTGGATAGTTACTAATACCACTAAAATCCATTTTTTTCAAGCCATCGTATACAGAATTCGAAGCGCCGTAAGGGTTGACCCCAAGAGAGCAGTTGATCCACTCCGGCCCAGGATCCGTTTCCTCATCCGAATTGATTACATAGCTTTGCTGTTTAAAGTTTAATATATAATCCAATATCCTCGGTTCCATTTGATTCTCCAAAGTACAAAACCATGACCACCTGGCAAGTCCCAGGGATCCAGACATCCTTTTTGTTGCGCTGCGGTCTCTCTTCTTCCGGGTTTAAACACCTAGATGCGTTTTTCGCACTATTTGTCCATGACTACCTTCAAACTAGTCGAATCCAGGATCCGATTCCCCTTTTCCAACGCCTCCATCAGCCGGGAGGGCTTTTCCGCGGCCGACAGCTAGTTAAGTCCCCTCCGAAGCACTTTGCACCCTGCGGCCCGGCAAGAACCTGCCCGAGCATCCGTTCTGGTCATGGGGCAAAGGCCATGCCTGCCGCCCGTTGACAAAGACCCGTTCAATTCCTTCAGCCTTCTGACGAGGTTCTGCATAGGTAGCCCGGTCGCGCACCCGGTTCGGGTCGAACAGCACCAGGTCTGCGAAGCAACCCTCCTGAACCAGACCCCTCTCCCCAAGGCCGTACACGGATGCCGGAAGCGAGGTCATCTTCCGAACCGCCTCGGACAGCGAAAACAAAGCCCGGTCGCGGGCGTACTCGCCCAGGATCCGGGCGAAGGCACCATATAGCCGGGGGTGGGGATGCGGATCGCTGGGAATGCCGTCCGAACCTACCATGCAGCGGTCCCAAGCCAAGTACCGGCTCACGTCGGCTTCGTCCAGCATGAAGTATATCGCCCCGGCAGGCTGCAGACGGCAGATGGTCTCGGCCTGGGGACAGCCCCACTCAGTGGTGATCTCGCCGAGGGTGCGCCCGCACACCTCGGGATGGGGCTTGGACCAGGTCAACAGCACCTTTTCCGAAGTGGCGACGAGTGCCGGGTGCAACATTGAGGAACCGGAGGTGTAGGGGTATGCGTCGATGGCAAAGGGCACGTCGGCGCCCTCCTGCCGGTAGAGTTCCATGATTTCGAGGCTGCGGCCATGGTTCGCCTTGCCGGCCACCTTCTGGTGGGAGAGCACCAGGAAGGCCTTGGACCGTCTTGCGCACTGGAATGCCTCCTGCACCGCGCCGGCGACGTCGTCGCCCTCGTCCCGAATATGCATGGCCAGCTTGCCGTTGTATCCAGCCACGACCCGCGCCAGGGCCACCACCTCGTTGGTGTCGGCCCCGCAATTGATCGGGTAGAACAACCCGCTGCTCATGCCGGCAGCCCCGGCGGCCATAGCTTCATGTACATCCAGGGCCATGGCCTGGATCTCTTCCGGCGTGGCCTGGCGGGAAAAGTCGTCCATGTTGCGCACCCGCAGGGTGCCGTGGCCAACCAGGGCCATCACGTTCACCGGCAGAGGCGCGGCCTGGAGTGCCTGCACGTACTGGGCGAAAGTGTCGAACCGGTATTCGTCCCGCGCACCCAGAAGGTCGAGCGGCGGCGGGGGATCTCCCTGCAGGCACAGAGGGGCCAGGCTGGTACCGCAGTTGCCTACTACCACGCTTGTGACCCCCTGGCTAAGCTTGGCCTCGCTAGTGGCCCACTGAAAAACGGCCTGATCGTCGTGGGTATGCACGTCGATAAACCCTGGCGCCACCACAAGGCCACTGGCGTCCACGTTGACAATACTTCCGGCATGATCCAGCCTGCCCACGGCAGCAATGCGTTCTCCGCGGACGCCGACATCGGCGCGGAAAGGTTCCCGGCCGGAGCCGTCCACCACCGACCCGTTGCGGAGGACTAGATCAAAGACTGGCTGGCTTGCATTCATTCGACTCTCCTTGGTAGATCAGAGCCTCGTACCGTTGTTCCTGGTATTCGGGTCGTTCGGGGCCGACCAGCCAGATCGACTGTCATGGCTGATCCTTCTTCGGGTGGACTGGTTGCTAGACCGTTTCTTCGATTGGATCATGGCCCGGAAACGCTTCAGCTGGAAGCCCAGGCCCCGTGACTCTCGGTAATTGAATGGGAGGCTTGAAAGCGATCAACATGCTACCCAGGAAGAGCAACCCGACGATCACGAATAATCCTGGATTCAGGCTGCCAAATACTGTTTTCGACCAGCCAATGATCGATGGGCTGATGAACCCACCGACGAGTCCGATGCTATTGATCAGTGCGATGGCACCCGCGGCCGCATCGCCTTTGATATATTCGGGCGGCATTGCCCAATACACAGTGAATGCGCTGAACAAGAATCCGGTCGCAAGGATGATGCACACAAAGAAAAGCACGAAATGAGTAGTTGCTATCGTCGCGATGCCGAGCGTCAGAGCACCGGAAAAAGCCAGCAAGGAAAAGTGCCATCGCCGCTCGCGGTGACGGTCAGAGCTGCGGCCAAAGACGATCATGCCGATGGCTGCCGCGACCCAGGGGATCGCCGAATACAATCCGATGTGCATCACGCCCTTGATGCCGGCGCGACTGATCATGGTCGGCAGCCAGAAACTGATCAGGTAAAGGCCGCATGCCACTGTAAACCAGACGAATGCAAGCAAATAAACGCGACCATCAGTCAATACTTGCCGGAACGAGGAATGCTTGGGAGCAGGTCCCGAAATCTCGGCAGCCAGCAATGCCTTTTCCCGTGGGGACAGCCACTTTGCCTGGGCAGGCGTGTCGGTAATGAAGAAATAGCTGATCACACCCAATACAACAGAGGGAAGGCCTTCTACCAAGAACATGAATCGCCATCCAGCGATGCCGTGGCTGCCGGCGAAGGCGGTCATGATCCAGGTAGACAGGGGGCTGCCGACCATGCCGACAATCGGAACGACCAGACTGATGGTTCCAAGGGCTGTCGCAAAGCGCGACGACGAATACCAGTAGGTCAGGTAGAAGATCATTCCCGGCGCGAACCCAGCCTCGAAGACACCCAGCAAGAAACGGAGTATGTACATGCTTTGCGCGTTGGTAACAAACAGCATCGAAGCGGAGGTCAACCCCCATAAGATAAGGATTCGGCTTATGGTCTTGCGGGTGCCGATCTTAACAAGCAGCAGATTGCTTGGCACCTCGAACAAGACATAGCCGAGAAAGAATATCCCCGCAGCCATCCCATATACGGCCTCGCTGATCCCGAGGTCTTTTTGCATTTGCAGCTTTGCAAATCCAATATTGATGCGATCGAGACCGGCAAAACCGTAGCTAACAAGCAAAAACAGCAAAATCCGCCAATTTATTTTTCGATAAAGAGTAGCTATTTCCTTATCAGGTTTTGTAATTTGAGGTGTATTCATTGTCTTGTCTCCAATGGAGAGGGGTTTGGGAACCTGTCGCAGTCTTTGGTGGGTAATATCCGATTCACCCCCCGGGAACAAACCCAAGGGAGGGTTCATCATGAGAGAGTCGCGACGGCAGACGCGATTGGGAAGGGCTTTTTCATTGGATAACTTCCAGATGTACCAAGAATTGACATAACCCGGGCCGCCGGATCTGGCCCGGCAGAGCATGCATGGCGATTTGATACTTGACCCGTTGTTTCGTGCCTGTCATTTTGGGACAAAACACAAGGAGCAACAACCGTGCCCAAAAAACGTTAAATCATATCTCTATTGTTTTCAATGAATCCTTCGCGTTTTTCAACCAACCCCTAGACGGCCTCGTGTAAACATGTTTACACATGCTGTTTCCGATCCGATTGAATATCATTTAATTTTCCATGCCTCATTCTTATTTTTCAAATCGAATGGTGGGAAATTTGATTACCGTAAATTTATTTACATGTAAAATTTTACAATGCTTGGGCGACCACACGATGGGGAAGGCGCTGGGAAATGCCGAGTCGAGTGTCGTTCAGCAGTCTGGGGGCCTTACTTCGCTGCTCCCTAATCCCAAAGTCAAGCGTCCGGGCCGGCCATCCATCCCACCGCCCCTTGTTGCCTTCGCTTGGCGGTACTGCCCTGTGCCAGTTATTCGTTTTCACGCAGGCTAACGGGCGGGACACTCTTCAGTGATGTGGATCTGGAAGGTCTTCTTCAGCGAGTATCTTATAAAGGGTCGGTCTTGATATTCCCAGCATTTCAGCTGCCAGTTTCTTATTCCCTTTGGTTTGGGACAGCGCATCCAGAATCTGTTTTTTCTGATATCGCCTAGAAAGATTCACCTTCGTTGGTGCAATTTCTTTAATTTGAATTTTCAACCCCGAATTGTGAAGATCCATGGCAGATATTGAATTATTTTCGCATATGACCAAAGATCGGGCGATCAGGTGCTCGAGCTCCCTCACGTTCCCTGGCCACGAATACTTGAGCAGTAATTCGATTGCCTCTTTTTCAATATGTTTGATTGGTTCTGTAATTTTATTTTCTAACTTTTTTACGAAATATTCAGCCAAGAGAATTACATCTTGCCCTCGTTCCCTCAATGGCGGAATTTCAAGGAAAAAAACCTTCAACCGAAAATACAAATCTTTTCGGAAACATCCTTCATCAACAAAATTTTCTAAATTTCTATTAGTCGCTGCAATTATTTTAACATCAACAAAAATTGGTTTATTATTTCCCAATCTGTTAATTGTTTTTGTTTCAATGACTCTTAAAAGTTTTGCTTGAAGGTGGATAGGAATTTCACTGACTTCATCTAAAAACAAGGTACCTCCATTGGCAGCTTCGAATTTACCAGGTTTGCCACCTTTCAATGCGCCCGTAAAGGCTCCTTCGTCATAGCCAAATAATTCTGTATCGATTAGTTCATTGGGGAAATTAGCACAGTTCAATGCAATGAATGGTTGCGCTCTCCTACTGCTGTGATTATGTATGGATTGTGCAAATAAGTCTTTCCCTGTCCCACTCTCGCCCATAAGCAAAATGTTTTCATTATTTTTTGAATAAATTTTGGCTAACCTAATGGAATTATTCAGCTCAATACTTTTTCCAACAATTTGATCAAAAGTAAAGACAGCAGCCATTCCAGCAATATTATTCGCAAGTTTTCTGGATCTCTGGATTCCTCTAAAAATATCTATGGCACCTACGATTGCTTTATCTTCATTAAATATGGGATACCCAGAATTAATTAGATGTATGGTCTTTCCATTAAAATCCATGAAATACTCAATATCTATGATAGGCTCCTGCTTGTTTAGAATTTGAATAAGCAAAGGATTGGGAGCAAAAAGCTCTGCCTTTTGGTTTAAAATATCTTCGGGTTTAATCCCTAATATTTTGCAAGCTGCTTTATTTATATAACGAATATAACCATCTTCATCTATCATGGATATACCTTCTTGAACAGAATTAATGCCTTTTAATAATAATTTTGCAACGTTACTATTGTAGGGATCCAGCAGTGCGCTCAAAGCATTCTCCTTTCAGCCCAGCATGATCTCAAATTTGAAACATTAATAATATAAAAAGTTTAAATTTCAATAAATTCCCAAGCAGTAAAGGATAACTCGTTTCCACAAAAATACCCTCACATTTATTAAGTTTGAATGTTTCTTCCCTGAAAGGTACCACCTGTGGCCAATCCTGTCAAAAGAATTCAGCATAGTTTACTCGACCGCATGGGCTTGTGGCATCTTCACGTGGAAAGGCCGTGGTGATTTCTTTCTTGACGGCGGCAACTTTGCCCTGACCCCTAATCATGCCGACATCTTGTTGGGGGTGTTCCGCTCATCATGCATCTGCTGAAAGAATCCGAAAAGGCCATGCTGCGCTGGTCCCTTGGGTGAAGCCCTTCATGCCGGTAGAGCCATACTTGATCACCAAGCCGAGCAGCACCCAGGCCACGACCTTGAGCGTCGGTTGGAGGCTGGTGAAGGGCATGGCCGGCCGGCGCCGCTTGCGGGAGGCCGCCAGTAGCTCCCCCAGGGTTCCCAGAACGGCGAACTGCAACCCGGCGGAGAGCAGGGGATTAGCCTTCACCCATAATACATAGTTGTCAATATATGCTCCGTTTGAGTAAGGTTCGGCCCCGTGCTCTGGACTCCGCGCCAGGGAGGCGTGCCCGTTTTTTCATTTGCGCCAATGTGATAGCCGGATTGCCATTCCCCAGTAAGTTATGAATTCCAGGGCGTCTCGGATTGAGAGCGGTCAAATTCAAATATGGTTGGGTAATATAATCTTCCACCTCCTTGCCGAGCAATTCCAGCTGAGCCGATGGCCCAGTTGGTGAAAACATAAGCAGCACTTCAATAGGACCAGTGCCTTGACTCCAAATCGGCCAACTCAACACAAAAAACGAACCATGCATATTGGATTTTTTAAAAATATTTTACAGTATGTAAATTTGAAATGCCCCCAAGGGTTGAATAAAGCACAACACCACTGGCTTACGTTCATGGATGCAGGTAACAGAGATTACCCACAGGTGACAACAGGAACGGGGTGGGCCTGACTGAAGGCCTTCAGACGGGCTCCAAGGTCGGGGAATTGGCTGCGGGGGATCAGCGAGGTGCAGGCTCGCAGACCTTCGGTGCGCTCGCTGCCGGTGATGTCTAGGGTGATGGCGCTGATGCCGTAGGGCAGCAGTTCGCCCAGCAGTTCCCCGCCCTGCATGCCTGGGTAGGCGAAGGTGAAGTAGAAGCCGTCGGCCACCGGCTGGTCCAAATCCTTGTCGTAGACGATGCGGAACCCATTCTCCACGAACAGGCGCTTCATGATCTTGGCCTTCTCGCCGTATTCCCTGAGGATCGCCACGAAGTCCACCTCGCCTCCGTTCACCGCCTTGAGCATCGCCGCCAGGGCACACTGGGCCGAGTGGGAGGTGCCCGAGGACAGTGCGTAGATAGTGCCGAACAGCAGGGCGTAGCCGAACTGGTCAGAGCCATAGTAGCGCAGTAGGTCCGGGCTGCGTATCTCCCACACTTTACTTGAGACCACCATCACCCCGATCCGCTCCCCGGCATAGCTGAAGGCCTTGGAGCTGGAGATCAGCAGGATGTAGTTGGCGGTGTACTTGGCCACCGTAGGCTGGTAGGGCGCCTGGCCCGGCTTGCCATAGTCCGTGCGGAAATCCATGCCGAAGTAGGCAAGGTCCTCGATCACCACCACGCCATACTGGGTGGCCAGCTCGCCGATGATTCGCAGTTCCTCGTCGGTGAGGCAGATCCAGGACGGATTGTTGGGACTGGAATAGAGGATCGAGGAGATCTTGCCGTCCTTCAGGCAGGCTTCCAGCTTAGCCC
>PLSV01000053.1 GCA_003165235.1 Syntrophobacteraceae bacterium | reverse complement strand
CGCGATATTATACTTGACAAACCATAAATAATGGCTATATTAGTATTGAAAAAGGAGATAGCCATGAATCACGCAGTCAGTTTTGAACCCCAATTCCAGAGCGAAGAAGCCGCCTACGCTTTCGTTGAAAACCGACTTTGGCCCGATGGCCCTGTTTGCCCCCATTGCGGTAATAAAGAGAAGATCGGCAAATTAAACGGCAAAGCTACCCGGATAGGTCTTTACAAGTGCTATGTATGCCTAAAACAATTCACAGTCAAGATCGGAACCATCTTCGAGGACAGTCACCTTCCTCTTAGGCTCTGGCTCCAGGCAATATACCATGTTTGCGCTTCCAAGAAAGGCGTTAGCTCGAATCAGCTTCACCGGACTTTGGGCATTACCCTTAAAAGCGCGTGGTTTATGAGTCACAGAATACGCGAAGCAATGCGTAACGGCAACCTGTCACCTTTCGGTGGCAATGGCGGGACTGTTGAATCAGACGAAACTTTCCTCTGGAATGACCCCGAAAAACCAGTGAAGCGGGGATACGCTCACAAGAATAAAATCCTGTCCCTGGTTGATCGTGAATCAGGCGAAGCTCGAAGCATGGTCATAGACGATGTTACCGCGAAAACGATTGTCCCGATCCTGAAAGAGAATATCGCCAGAGAAGCCAGAGTTATGACCGACGATGCAGGGCAATACAGATTCTTGGGTGAAGAGTTTGCGGATCATGGCACGGTTGCACATAGCCTTGGTGAATACATTTCGCTGGCCGATCCCTCGATTCATACCAATACGGTCGAAGGGTTCTTTTCGATCTTCAAGCGTGGCATGAAAGGCGTTTATCAGCACTGCGCCAAGAAGCACATGCACCGTTACCTTGCAGAGTTTGATTTTAGATACAGTAACCGAGTAGCCAAAGGGATTGACGACTCGGACAGGGCCAAAAAGTTGCTTGACGGTGTGGTTGGTAAGCGGCTAACCTATGAAACGACTCATTAAAAGGCAGCGTTGTGATTAAGTTAGACCGAAATACTCTCTTTTATGGCGATAATCTTCCAATTCTTCGGGAATACATACCCGATGAAAGCGTTGATCTGATTTATCTCGACCCACCATTTAACTCTAGCAGAACTTACAATGTCCTCTTCAAAGATGAAAGTGGGCATGAATCCGATGCACAGATTACCGCTTTCGAGGATACGTGGCATTGGAACCAGTCCGCTGAGGAGGCATTCTTCGATCTTGTCCAGAATGGTCCTGCCCATGTTTCCAAGATGATTCGTGCTATGCGGGACTTCATCGGTACGAATCAGATGATGGCTTACTTGGTCATGATGGCAATTCGGCTCGTTGATTTGCATCGAGTACTCAAACCGACCGGGAGCCTGTATTTACATTGTGATCCAACCGCCAGCCATTATTTGAAAATCATTCTGGATGCGATTTTCAAACCAGAGAATTTCAGAAACGAAATAACCTGGAAACGTCGGGTAGGGATGAGCAGTGCAGTACATGAATCAAATCGTTTTGGTGTCTGCACAGACATAATTCTATTTTTTGCAAAATCGAATGAGGCTGAATTTAATCCTCAATACAACTTAAATTCATCCGAATATCAAGAATACATAAAGGCACGCTTCACTTATTTAGACGAAAATGGACGCCATTTTCAACCCACTAGTCTCGTAAATCCAAGTTATCGTCCAAATCTCATTTATGATTATAAGGGTTATCAATCACCACCAAACGGCTGGATGATTACCAAAGAAAAAATGGAGGAATGGGACAGAGAAGGACGCCTTTATTTTCCTGATAAGCTTTCTGGACGAATACGCAGAAAGAGCTTCGCTGATGAACTAAAAGGAATGCCGGTTCAAAACCTTTGGACTGACATATATGAAATTAACTCTCAAGCCGCTGAGCGTCTCGGCTACCCCACTCAGAAACCGCTTGCTCTCTTGGAACGCATAGTAAAGGCAAGCAGCAATGAAGGCGACACGATTCTCGATCCATTTTGCGGTTGTGGCACTGCCATTGCCGCTGCTCAAAAGCTCAAACGATCATGGATTGGTATTGACATAACGCACTTGGCTATCGCCCTTCAAAAATACCGATTAAAGGATATGTTCAACATTGATGCAGGCAAGGATTACAAAGTTATTGGTGAGCCAACCGACCTAGGCTCAGCAAGGCAACTAGCAAGTGAGAACCGCTATCAATTCCAATGGTGGGCTTTGTCTCTCGCTAAAGCTAAACCAATCGGGGGGGAAGGCAAAACGGGAAAGAAGGGAAAAGACCGGGGAATTGATGGAATGATAAATTTCATTGACGATAAGAAGGAAACGGTTAAGGATGTTCTTGTCCAGGTAAAGAGCGGGAAGGTTAAAAGTGGAGACATTCGGGATTTGCGAGGTACGGTAGAACGCGAAGGTGCTAGCATGGGCGTGTTTGTCACTTTAGAGACGCCTACGCAAGATATGGAAACTGAAGCTGTTTCGGCAGGATTTTATGAATCAGGATTTGGAACTAAGTTCCCTAAGATTCAAATCTGCACTGTCGAGGAACTCCAAAAGGGCTATCAGGTAAAAATGCCACCATTCCGGCAAACCTTTAAGCAGGCCAAAAAAGAGGAAACCCAAGATAAACCCCAACAACTAAGGATGATGAAATGAGCGGGAAGAAGAAAAAGAAACAAGTTGAACCTGACGATCCTGCACAATTCGCCAGATTCATAGAAGCGTCCGAGAAGATTGAGATGGTTGACAATCCTAAAGAAGCATTTGAAAATGCTTTTAAGAAAATTGCTAAAG
>PLSV01000209.1 GCA_003165235.1 Syntrophobacteraceae bacterium | reverse complement strand
CAGTTATATTGACACAGAGGGAAGGCCGGCAGCCGGGTGACCCTGTGGTTTGACGTGGGGAGCTCCCCTAGCCTTTCGCCGGAGCAAAAGAACTTGGTGACGCGCCGATTTGCAACCCGAATCGGCAAAAACGGAGTCCTTCACGTAGTATCGCAGCAAACCCGCAGCCAGTTGGAAAATAAGGAACTGGCTGTGGAGCGTTTCTCCGAATTACTGCGGGATACATTGAAGCAAGTTCCGACAAGAAAGAAAACGCGGGTAAGCAAGGAGGCGAAGCTCCGCCGCTTGGAGGAGAATAAGCAGCCGGCATTCTGAAACAGGAGAAGTCGAAAAAGGCCCCCGTTGAGGATTGATAAGCCCAATTATCGCTTTGCTACTACTTCATCCTCCATTCCGAAGAACGGGAACCCATAGGCCCATCATCGAGGACCAATGGGAGACTTCCGGCCCGGTCGCAACCCGGGCGTACGTCTGATAAAGGGGGCTGGGCAAGAGTCCCGCCCGGGAAGCTTGAATCATTTTTCGGCCGATTTTTCTTGATCTCTTGTGGATGCGTATATACTATGTATAAATACTTTCTTTGTGCTTAACCGGTCCGCGAAGATAAGAGGAGCAAAACTGCCATGAGAGCGCAATTGAAGAAATGGGGAAACAGTCTCGCGCTTCGAGTCCCAACAGGGCTTTTGGCTGAACTTAATTTATCGGAGAACTCGACCGTGGATCTCAGGGTTGAGGATGGAAAACTCATCATCGCTCCCATGCAAAAAAGGAAATGGAAATACTCGCTTGAAGAACTGTTGGCGGGTGTCAGCGAAGATAACATCCATCCCGAAACTCACTGGGGAAGCCCTGCTGGAAAAGAGGTGTGGTGAGTCACAAGGCCTTTATCCCGATGCGCGGTGATGTAATCACGGTTGACCTCGATCCAGTGAAGGGTCACGAGCAGGGCGGGCGGCGACCAGCGCTTGTCTTGTCGGCAGACGACTATAACAGGATTGTCGGACTCGCTCTCGTCGTCCCGATTACAATGAAGGCAAAGGGCTATCCCTTTGAAGTCCAAGTGCCCCAAAGGTGCAAGGTCAAGGGAGCGATCCTTGCCGACCATATCAAGTGTATCGACTGGCGTGGAAGGAATGCTCAGTATTTCGACACACTGCCTGCCGAAGTCCTCAAAGAGGTCGAAGAAAAGCTTGGCCCACTGATTTTTCCATGACTGTCACAAAACCGATAACTTGTTCTTCAGATACATCACGACATGAGGTTGGGTTGGCGCCAGCGAGCCGGTCGACCTTTGTAGCAGTTTTCATGTCCCTTCGGGACACCCTGAAACCATGAAAAGACCCGTAGGATGGGTGGAGCGAAGCGCAACCCATCAGTCCTTTTCGTAGCAGGGCGGCCTAAGGAACTTTTCGTAACAGGGATGAATCAACGTTCGCCTCCTGCGCTTCGCGCACAGACAGCCGAGTTGTCTGTGTCACACATGTCCCCTGTTAAATAGTCCATAACGTAAACAAGGTAAGCTTTCGCGTGACCCCTTGGTTCTCCTTCGCCAATTCTACATGCCGTTCCCCGGACAGAAAATTCTTATTATGCACCGTCTTGAAAACCGCATCTGCAAAGACGGCCTCCTTCGCTTCATATCGCAGCAGACCCGCAGTCAGGCAAAAAATCGGGACTTGGCCATAAAGCGTTTCGCTGAACTGCTGCAGGATGCCTTAAAGCGGGTTCCAATAAGAAAGAAGACAAGAGTCAGCAAGGGGGCGGCACGCCGCTTGAAAAAGTCAGGAGAAAATCCGGACGCTCACTATTCGCCGTACATCTCGGTGATGATTCTTCGCAATTGGGAAGCTTGCGAGGCTGGCAGTTGATCAATTCCGTCTCTCAAACGTTTCTTGCTGATGGCTCGTATTCTATCAACGGCTATTTCAGCCGCTTTTCCCGCACAGGTTATCTGCAACCGCGAGCGCCACCTGGGATGAAGCGTTGAGGTCAAAGGGCAGACGACTACCGTTTCCGGGTATTAGTTCATAGTGTCCTGACTGACAATGACGACAGGACGAACCTTGCTGATCTCACTGCCTGAGGTGGGGTTCAAATCGGCGAAATAGATTGTGTATCTCTTAGGATTCAACGCCGCCTTCCTCCAAGCCATCCAAAAGCGCAGCATCCAAATCCGTCCAGTCTTCGCCTTGTTTTGCCATTGCCCTGAAAGTCTGTTCCCATGAGAGTTTGTCTTCTCGTTTTTTTCTCAAAAGAATGCCTTGATCGGTTTCTTCGAGCGCCAGTGAGTCCGAGAAACCATATTTTTGCAGGAGAGCTTTAGGGATACGAACACCGCGAGAGTCGCCAATCGGCGCCAATTTAACGTCTCTTGCACGAAGTTGCTTTTACATATCGCCGCCGCTTTTAGGAGTAAAACATGCGTAATTACAGCAATTACATAATAACATATCGAGTCAGAAGAACAGGGCCGTTCCATCGCACAACCACTCGAACTTTTGGCCGGTGTGTCGGGGTGCGGCCCTGCTCTTACCGGTCCTTCTCCGCGCTACGGCTCGATAAGAAAATCGAATCGTCTTATGGACTCCTCATCCATGACGCCCAGCCTTACTATCGCCTCGGTGGTGAAAAGCCTGAATGTGCCCGTTGACTTTGCGCAGAGTATATTGTCCCCTTTATAAATATAGGCCTCCACGGAAGCCTCTCGTTCTCCGCTGACTTCGATCACCCTCCCTTCCGCCCTTATTTCCTCGCCGATGTAGACAGGTTTATGAAACTTGAGCGTCATTGCCTGGGTAAGGGCAAATTTCTTCACGAAGTGAATAGTCGTCCACCCCATGGTCTCATCGAGAATTGAAGCAATAACGCCTCCATGAACCAGATTGTCCCACCCGCACAGGTGGCCGGGAACTGTCACCCATGAGAAAAGAGACTTCTCATCGGTGAAAAACCTCATCCGAAGCCCGTAATCGTTGCTCTGGCTGCACCCGAAGCAGTTATGACCCTCCCTGTTTGGGAGCAACTTGAGACCTGCCCTTGTTTCCATCGATCCTCCTCAATCCTCCTGCGGGATTTTGCCGGCCTTGTCCCCGGCGCTTGAGGCACTAATTTAATAATGAATTGGAGGAAAAAGCGCAGTTTTTTTGATCATATGGTCATCGTATGAAAAAACCTGCGAAACATTAACTGCCGGAAGTCCTGTCCCTCAGAAGCCGTCTTCCAATCGGGCCTGTTCGGTCAAGGAACGGCCTTGCCAACTCCGGGATAAAATAAACGGAGAGGAGTGCAAAAACGACCCCGAAGCACAATCCACTAAGAATGATTTCTGAAAAGGCGGCCAGGTAGGGAGAAAAATCCGGGTCGAACGGAACAGCCTTTGTGGCGGCCCAGGCCGGCGCGACCGAGACCGCTGACACAATGAGAACTTTGCCCGTGCCCGACAGCAGCCCGGCAAAAGCGGCGCCGCCGCACCTGGCTTTCCACCGGAACGTCAGGGCTGCGCTGAAACAGAAGAGGGAAGCGGCGCTCGCGCAGGCCACTCCCAATGCGCCGGTGCGAACTGTCAGCAGATAAAAAACCGGGATCATGAGCAGGGTTACGGATGTCCCCAACACAGCCGGAGTCAGCGTATCGAGCCTGGAGTAGAAGGCCCGGCCCAAGACCTGCTGGTATCCCCAGCAGGGGACGCAGATAAGCAGAATCTCCAGCAGCCGGGCGGTGTGAGCGGTATCTGAAACGCCGAATCGGCCCTGTTGGAAAATCAGCCGTATTGTCGGTTCGGCGATCAGGATCATCCATATCGAAAGCGGAACCAGCAGGGTCATTACATTTTGCAGGGCGGAGTTTATCGTCCGGTAGAACCTGGAAAGATCGTTTCTTGCGTACAGTTCGGCCATAAACGGATAGGAAGCCACCCCGGCAGCCTGGGCCACCACGCTCACAGGGACCATCATAATCCGCCGCGCGTAGCTTAGCCAACTGATCGCCCCGACCCCGGCAAGAGAACCGAATATCCTCACGAACTGCTCGTCAACGACCGTGATGGATTGTCCGATCATGAGCGGGAGCGCCACAAGGATATATTTTTTCAATCCGGGGTGGAAGCCCGAGAACCGGATGCGCAAACCGCCTCCGGATCTAACCGCAAGCAGGGGCAGCAAAAAGTTCCCCGTAAAGGACCCTGCAAGAACGCCCCAGCAAAAACCTTCCATTCCCCTTGCCCGGAACAGGACGCCCCCCATTATGATGAACAGGTTGTAGACTATTGAGACCATGGCCGGTATGAAGAACTGCTTACGCATGAATAGAATCGCGCTCAAGCACGAACCGCAGAGGAAAAATATTTGCGCCGGCAGGATGATCCGCAGGAAGAAGGCAAGGCGGGAAAGGGCCTCGGTGGAAAGCCCTGGAGCTGCGAGGCGGGCCAGCTTCGGCGCAAAGAGAAACGCATGAAAAGTAAGGATGCAAATCGAAACCGTCACCCAGAAGAAAACGCTTGAAAAAAACCGCCACCCCTCTTCCTCGTCTTCTTCGAAGTATTTGGTGAGAAATGGGATCAAGGTGATCGAAAAATAGCCGCCGGCAAGCATGTAATTTATGAAATCCGGGATTACGAAAGCAGCGAAATAGAGGTCCGACTCCTGGGTGGCCCCGAACAGCAGCGAGATGAGCTTGTCTCGAAAAAGCCCCATAAACCGGGAGAGCAGGATGCCTCCACCTACTACCATCGCTGCAAGCCCGATCTGCTGGCGTGTCTTCCAGAATGCCATGCGCTTCTTTCTTTATGCCCTTAGCCGTGTTCCCGGATGGACGCAAATTGGTCTTTTGGCGCGCGTAAGAATACTATAAATGAAATCTATTCCAAGTCCATAAACCACAGCGCCTGAAATGCTTCGGCAGGGGCCGTTCCGGACCCGATATTCTCACCGTCGTGATAATTGCCCTTTTCAAAAAATCCTCGAGGGCATACATTCAGTCCTGATTTCAACCCAACAGGCGAGGGAGATCGCGATGAAACTCGGGATAACAGGATTGGGCAGGGCCGGCAAAACCACCGTGTTCAACGCTCTAACGACAAGGAGCGGAGAATCGGCTTCCCCCGGAGGGCAGGTGGTGGCCGCGCTGGGCGTCGTGCCGGTGCCGGACCGGAGGTTGGACTGGCTTAGCGCCCTCTATCATCCCAGGAAAACCACGCACGCACAGGTTACCTATATGGACCTCCAGGGCGTCCCTGGCATGGCCGACAACAAGCGGGAGTATATGTCGCTTCTGCTCACTCACATGAGGCCGATGGATGCTTTAATCCTGGTCGTGCGCAATTTCGCCGACCCTGCCCTGGGACCTCCCGACCCAGATCGAGACTTCAGGGAATTAGAGGATGAATTTCTCATTGCCGATCTTGCGTCGGTCGAAAAGCGCATCGAAAAACTGGACGCCGAACTCAAACGAGGCAAAAAGCCAACCGGCGCCGAAAAGGAACTATTGGACAAATGCAACGAAATCCTCAATGCCGGACATCCCCTGCGAACAAGCCCACAACTTGTCAATGCGCCTGAGCTGAGGGGCTACACCTTCCTTTCCGCTAAACCCCTGCTGGTGATCGTGAACAATTCGGATGAAGATGACTCCATGCCGCCTGTCTCCCTCGGGTCGGCGGAGGCTGCCGTAGTGCGCGGAAAACTCGAGATGGAGCTTGCCCAACTCTCAAGCGAGGAGGCCGAATCTTTCATGCAGGATTTCGGAATAGTCGAATCGGCCTTGGACAGGGTAATAAAAAGCTCCTTCGCCCTTCTTGAGCAGATAACGTTTCTAACGGTCGGCGAGGACGAGGTGAGGGCCTGGACAATCGCGAAGGCTACCCCTGCCATCGAGGCCGCAGGGGCCGTTCACTCGGATATGCAGAGGGGGTTCATACGGGCCGAGGTGGTCGCCTATGAGGACTTGAAAAAAGCGGCCGATTACGCCGCAGCGCGAAAGCGTGGGATGGTCAGGCTCGAGGGGAAAAATTACCCCGTCCAGGACGGAGACGTGATTAATTTCCGGTTTAACATTTAGGGCTTGTCCGTAAATAAGCCTCTTAGGGATCGCGCCGGGATTTGAGATTGATTTGGTCGCGAGGATTGAGCAAAACCGCAGGCGTAGTTGGGCTACGTGGAGGATTTTGCGATTGAGGAGCGGCCAAAGCGGGCCAAAAGCCGGATGCAAACGCAAAGGTTTTATTTACGGACAAGCCCTAAGTCTA
>PLSV01000040.1:6979-11090 GCA_003165235.1 Syntrophobacteraceae bacterium | reverse complement strand
TCAAGCGTGGTGAACGGTTACGAAAAGACAGCATAACCAATTTACCGGGAACCACGGTGTCTACCCACCTACCTCCGTCCCAAAGGTGGTGCGTGTACTTGACTGCACAAAGGAGCTTAAGAAATGACAATATACGGATTGACCCGAGCAGAAAATAGTTACTTCTATGCCATGAACGACCAGGCATTTATCGTTCAGCTCAAGCCGCGTCCGATGGCTTGGCGCAAGACCCCGACGACCTCCTGGCAGCAGACGCACGGTCAACTTCAACTTCTTCGACTTGATATGCTGGGTCTTGGGATCCTTTTCCTTGACCCTGTAGCCGACTTTGACTGGTCATCCACTATGGTCTCCAAGCTGGTGCCGACGACTGATGGCCGGTTCGAATACGAGGTTGATTGGACAGATGCTATCCCGTTTCCGGACTGGACGGACAAGAGCGACTGGAAAGAGATTGTAGCGGATCTTTTAAGTTGGATTCATCCAAAGGTACTCATAAAGTTGCGGGAATTTTCGCACTACCACTGGCGCCTCTTAGAAGCAATTCATGAATGGCCCAGATTTGCAGACCTTCTGGACGCTAATCCTGCTCTGGCGGTTTGCCTCGCCGGCAGGGTCCGGGTAGGAGCACAGGCGGGGGAGAGACGACCCCGGCTTGATTATAAAGACCTTTACTATCGCACTGAAGCAGAAATTGCTGGCGCCATTGGATTCGGAGACTCTGATGAGGTGGTACATATCCTGAGAAAAGTGGTCCCGGACGCGTGCAAACCTCACGATCTCACCAACCTCGCAGGTTTAATTGCAAATCCAGTAACGAGAAAAGCCATGATTGACGCTGAGGTGATTAGCCACCCGGCCCTCCTCCTACTTCGAAGTCCACTTTTAGGTCCTCACCTGGCTGGTAGCTTTCTCTCTGATTTTGCACGGATTTTTTCCCACTCACTCGACATATTAACGTGTCCATGGGGGCCGCTTCTTCGGGGAGGCGGAAAGGGGGATGAATTTACTTGGAGGTTCCAGCAGGCGATAGACGTGGTGCAGTTCGCTGGAGACCCAACAATCTATTCCATCGAGGATCTAAAGCAGAAGCATTCGACAATTTTCATGCAAGCTTATGCACAATACCAGAAATAACGGGAGATGGGATCAGTCGGTATGGGAACCGCCAAAACCCACCTGTCTACCCGTGAGACAGCCGTTTCTCAGGGACTTCTACCTCCAGCCCATATCAATCCCCACTGTTCTCGGAAATAGTCAAATAAGGGTAGTGTCATTAAACGCATCTGCCGGCAAAGACGAGAATTCCAGATATGATCCACACATAGAAAGATTCTGGAAGGTCCACCGCACAACGCCATGTTAAGGGGGACAGTGTCCCATCGATTGTCCCATGATGCAGATATTTGTGATTTGCCGGGATTCAAAAGGCATATTTGAGTTTTTTTCCGAACAGACCCTCATTCTACACCTCTTGAATCAAGCCGCAAAGGAAAGTTTTTAGTTTCTAATTTCAAAACTGGAAACTAACCGCCTCCGACCGGAGGAATTAGAACTATCGTATCCCCCTCGTCGAGCTTTGTTTCAAGACCGCTTAAATGTTTAATATGATATCCGTTCTTCAAGACTATCATCTGTGGCTTAAGCTCACCTCCATCGAATATCTGCTCTCGGCGCCCGGAGGAATCGCACAGGAGATTCAAAAGATCCCCTATTGTGCTTTCGCTTCGCAGCTCGATTTTGTTTTCCCTGCCGTTAAAGAGGTCTCTAAGATACGCGAAGAACTTCACCGTTATCTTCAAGGCGCCTTCCACCCCCTTTCAGTATCAAGAGATAAAAACCGCTCGACTTTTTTCGCCCCCCCAACGCTTGACCCGGGGATCTTTCCTGTCACCTAGACCGCGAAGGATTCACGAGGGGAACGAAGGTTGAAGAGAACCGATCGAACCGCAAATTCTTCGCGTCTGTCACGCTTTTCGGCGTTAAGGTAAAATCAACAACCTCTACCTGGACGTACAGGAATAGCAAGGGTCAATGGATGCGTTAATCAGAGCCACGTCCGCCAGATTGGCCCCGATCATCATCGGCCGGACCGCGGGCTGGTTCACGAAACTGGGTGTCCGGATCTTCACCCGGCAGGGGACATCGGTCCCATCCGAAGCCACATAGTAAAAGAGTTCTCCCCTGGGGGCTTCGGCGCGCGCCACGGCCTCACCGGGCGGGACTTCCACAAAATCGGGCCCATGAAGGCGTCCCGAAGGAATATTGTCCACGGCCTGCTCGATTATACGGCAGCTTTCGACCATTTCCAGCAGCCGCACTACTACCCGGGCAAAGACATCGCCGGAGGTCTCGACCGGGACCTCAAAATCGAGCTGCGCGTAAGCGGCGTAAGGGGACGTTCGACGGATATCCTCGTTCAGCCCCGAGGCCCGCGCAGTGGGACCTACGGCGCCCCAGGCCAGTGCCTGTTCTCTGGTGAGTTTTCCCGTGCCCATGCATCGGGCGCGCACCGTCTTGTCATTGGCGAAAAGCGGAATCAACTGATCGGTTAAGGCTTGCCGGACGTTTCGGGCAGCGATGAGCACCGCTTTCGGGTCCGCCAGGTCGCGGGTCACCCCGCCGATGCAGTTCATCCCGTAATGGACCCGGCTGCCGGAGAGTTTCTCGAGGAGGTCCATCAGTTGCTCGCGCAGGGCAAAACAGGTCATGAAAAGGGTCTGAAAACCTATCACCTCCGCTGCAATCCCGGCCCATAGGGTATGGGAGGTCAGCCGCTCGAGTTCGGCCACAATGGTGCGAATATATTGCGCACGCTCCGAGACCGTCAGTCCCGCAATCCGTTCGACGGCCGTGCAGAAGGTTAGGGTGTGAACGTTTGAGCATATTCCGCAAACACGCTCGACCAAGGCAACGGCCTGCTGATAGTTGCGCCTTTCAGCCAGCCATTCGACTCCCCGGAAGTTGTACTTGACCGATAGGGTGACGTCCCGGACGGTCTCTCCTTCACAGGTCACCTGGACCTTGCAGGGCTCTTCCAGGGCCGGATGATAAGGACCTATGGGGATGGTGTAGCTCATGCCCGGCCTCCCGGCTTATTCTTGCGTTGAAATTTATGGGCGAAGATCCCGGGCGTGTCCTGTTCATTGATCACGAGTGTAGGGAGGTCCCGGCCGGCAAAATTTACCGCATAGTAGTCGTGGATCTCACGTTCTATCCAATCGGCTGCCGGACAGATCCGGACAATGGCGGGAAGGGCGCCCTGACGGGTCAGCGTGGCACAGTTCAGCAGGTTGCCTTCCAGGTCCCAGTGATAGATCAGCCGGAATTCGCCGGTATCGAGGGAATAGGCCGAGACGGTCACCAGACGGGCGCCCGCTTCGACCATCACCAGGGCCATCTTCTCCACGTCAAGCCCAGGGTCTTCCATCCACCGTCCCTCAGGCTTTTTCTCCCAGGATTTCCTGGAACCCATCGAAATTAGAATGTCTTCGATTTTATCCATAATCTTTCAGTTACCGCCGTCAGGCCGCCAGCCTTCAGCCGGTCGCCGACAGCTCTTCGCGCCTTCGCGCAGGATCAGTTTCCATCTGATGTCCATCCAGAAATATCGGACGGGACACCAGCAGTTTACGATTCACGCCGGCGATTCGCCTTTTGGATGAATCGATCTTCCTGCCGCTGCCCACAAATCTCTCTGTGAACGCCTTAGACGACATCGCTGACACAAAAATATGCCCGCCCGTACCTTTTCGGTAAGTTCACCGAAAGCCCGCATCAACACCGGCTCAACTACAGGACGAGTCGGCCGTCCGCACTCCGGACAGGGCGGATAGGGCACTCGATGCGCTTCGTCCAGCTCTCCGGCGCTGAAATAGGCGGGGACGGACTCTCCTTCCATGCGCAGCGCCCGCCCGGGGCAGACGGCCACGCAGTGGCCGCAGAAGGTGCAACGTCCCGGCAGATAAAGCCACTCGCAATTATCCTCATACTCCGTCACGCGAACCGCGTAACAGACGCAGACATATGCGCACATGCCGCAGCCGATGCACTTTTCCACCTCGATTTTCACCGGTCCCCGAAAGTCTTTCGGATGAGGCGTTTCGTCAGG
>PLSV01000040.1:0-6974 GCA_003165235.1 Syntrophobacteraceae bacterium | reverse complement strand
CATGCCCCATCTCCAGTAAAAACGGGCAGCCTGCGCGACCTTCAGGCGGGCCGTACCGGCCGCCAGAAACGATAAGAGGACTACCAGGACCAGGGAGAAGCCAGCGAACATGGCAAAATCGAAAACCGGGGCGCCCGTGCGAAACGGGAGCCCGAGGCATACGACAAGGCCTGTCAAAACCACCCATTCCAAACCGTGGGCCAGTTCCCACATCGCCAGTTGCGAACCGCCGAATTCCGTGGCCGGTCCGGAGTAGATCTCCTGTTCGGCATTGGAAACGGAGAAGGGGTTGATGCGCAGCTTGACCGGCAGGCAGAGGAGAATGGTCACAACGGCAGGCGCCCGCACCCATATCGCCGGGGACGCCGCTATATCCGCCAGCTGCAGACTCTGCGCCGAATAAGCCAGGGCCACCACGGCCGTGAGAAAAGGCAGGTTGTAGGTAATGCTCAATACGGCTTCCCGCGTGGCCCCCACCTGGCCAAAGATCGAGCGGGAGGCAAAACCTGCCAGGACTGCGCATAAGGAAGGCACTTCGATGAAGGCCACCAGCAAGACGAGGTCTCCCGCAAAGCCCCTCGAGCCCGAGAATACCGGCAGCAGGGCAAGCGATACAATCGCTGCTGAGACGGCGAGCAGGGGCAAGCCCGCCATAAGGAGGACATCCGTGCGGGTACGAAGGACCGGCTTTTTGGCCATCAATTTAACGAAGTCAAAAAAGGGCTGATAAAACGGCGGCCCAATACGGCCCTGCATCCTGGCCCTCAACTTGCGCTCCATCCAGAGCATGAGCCAGGCCACCGGCACGGCATAGAGAATTCCCGGGAAAATGAAAAGGGCCAGAAGGACCTTCTCCCAACTCATGACTTTGCCCCTTTCGCGGTCGAAGTAGCTCCGGTCCTCTGATCCGCCAGGATGGCGACCGCCTGCGCAACACCCCTGATCAGGTCGTTGGGCCGAGGGGGACAGCCGGGCACATAGACATCTACGGGCAGGACGCGGCCCAGGGGGCCCTCAATGGCAGGGCTCCCGGCGAAGACATCGCAGGTTGCAGGGCAGTTGCCCAAGGCAACGACCACCTTGGGATCGGGTATCTGGGCATAGACGGCCTCCAGGGCAGCCCTGGTATTACGGGTGACAGGACCGGTTACACAGAGGATGTCTGCGTGCCTTGGACTCCCGGCCAGAAGGATGCCTGCCTGCTCCACATCGTAACGGGGGGTGAGGCAGGCGGAAAATTCGATATCACAGCCATTGCAGCCGCCCGTGTTGAGATGAAAAAGCCATGGTGAGCGCAGGCGAGCAATTCTGACCAATTTTTGAACAAGTCCCATGGGGCCGCCTTCCATTCCTTTTTTAACTTAAGGTAAGCGGTCAGCGATAAGCCGACAGCCGACTGCTCAATTTATGCCTTATCCCGATTGACTAAGCGCGTGTGGAGCGCAGCCCCCACACCCCCTCCACCTGGCAAAGCCTGAAGATTGAGGGGGATCATTCCCCCACCTCGTGGAGCGTCGAGTCTGAGAGCGACTCGATATTACTTTATCAAGATCGCCGGCCACAGGCCGATCAACAACAAAACGGCGCATAACCCAACGAGGGCCGCGGTCAGGAGCGCCGGTTCGGGCTTACCGCTCTGATCGGATGGGCCCCACCAGCACAGAGCCACCACGCGGGTGTATGAGAGAACTGACAGAGCAGTAGCCAACATCAGGGCGCCAAGAAATACCGGTCCAATCCGGGTCGCAGCCTCATAGAGTTCCCACCTTGCGGCGAACATCGCCAGCGGGGGAATTCCCAGCATAGTGAGCGATCCGACCAGGAACCCTACCGCGGACCAGGGGTAACGGGACGCAAGACCTCTCAGATTGAGCGTGACCGGCCCGCTATCGGCCTCAGCGGCCGCAAGGCTGCCGAAAAGCAGGGCCTTTGCCAGGGCATGGACGCTCAGGCCTAAAACAGCCCCACTCATCCCGAGTTCTCCACCTGCAGCCACCCCCAAAATAAGGTACCCCATGTCCTCGATGGTCGAGAAGGCCAGCATACGCTTCAAATCCCGCTGCGCCAGCATCAGGGCTGCCCCTCCCAGGGCCGAGAGCAGGGCGAGGGCCAGCCAGAGCTGCGTGGGGGCAAAGAGCCAGGGAGAAGCCTGCCTGAGGGCCAGCAACTCGCCGAAGGCAGCCACATCCACCACGGCCACCACCAGGCCGGCCAGGGGCGCAGGGACTGCTTCGGCAATCATGGGCAGCCACAGGGATAGAGGAACCAGGGCGAGTTTGAGGGAAAAACCGGCAATCAACAAGGCCAGAACCAGACTGGTCCGTGCGCTCCCTATCGCCGACATTCCCCAGGCTGTCGCAGCAGCCGAAAGAAGCACCATCAACAGGTAGATCCTGCTTGCAGCCCGCTTCTCGCTCGCCTTCCATATGAGCGCGAGCGCAACGAACGCCGCCCCTTCCAGGAGCGAGAGCCTGATAAAGGGCACCTCAAAACTCAAACCCAGAACCGACAGCAGGCCTGCGCCAGCCCAAAGGGGCAGCATCCTGCGGTCCTTAAGGCCCGCATAGCCGATAAAAAGCAGGGCCACGCATGCCAGGCCCACCCCCAAGCGGATTGGCCACACCGGTGCCTGGACGGCGGCAGAAGTGGGGTTTGCCCCGGCCGAAGAGAAAAACCAGGCGAGCCCGGCGACAATCAGCGCAAGAACAGGCATGGCCGTACCCGCGTGCCTCTCAAAACAGGAGACGACTTTTTCCAGTACACCGCAAAACCGCAGCAGGGACCGCCAGAGAGTCAGGTACAAGCTGTCAACGTCCGTCAAATGATAGAAAGGGGCAAGGCTGTTTTTCACGATCAGCGAGAAATCGCTTGAGGGCAAACGGGCCGGGCCGGTCAGGGGGTCTCCCCCGCTGAAGACGCCCGCTGTTGCGGCTGAAGGTCCATCGGCTGCCAGCAGACCCCTGCGGGCAGGGGCCGCCATCAGGTAAACGAGAAGTCCCACCGCCACACTGAGAACAACCATGACCAGACCGGCGGTTGAAAACCAGCTTCCGTTTTCAACGGTCAATCCCATCCATGAGACCCCAATGCAGGGGGCCAATCCGAGGGAAACAAGCATGGGGTTAATGAGATAATTCACTGCCACCTGCGGCGCCAGTCCGAAGACAACGCTGCCGGCTGCCAGAACGGCCGACCCGGCGATCATGGCCCATGGGGCTTCCCGGGCCCCGGCAGACTCGGGTCCCTCGTCGGCGAGAAACACGCTGGCGGTGGCCTTGAGGAAAGAAAAGAGGGTAAAAACACTTACCATCCAGGCGAGAAGGGCCGGAATGGCCTGTCCGGCTTCCAGGGCCGCATTATAGATCAGCCATTTGCTCACAAAGCCGCTCAGGAGCGGCACTCCGGAAATGGCCCCCGCGCCGATCAGCCACGAGGTCATGGTCATGGGCATTCGTCTGCCCAATCCNNGCGGCTATCCCGAGAGAAGTGCTCAGCCCCAGGCCAAGCATCATGTAGCCGATCTGGCTGACCGTGTGGAAGGCCAACAACCGTTTCAGGTCATGCTGCACCATGGCGTAGAGCACCCCCACCACCATGGTGACGGTCCCCATCCAGACCACGAGGAGCTGCCATGAAACGGGCCATGGGCCGAAACTGTGCATCCGGGCCACCAGGTAGACCCCCGCCTTCACGTAACAGGCGGCATGGAGCAAAGCGCTCACCGGGGTTGGGGCAGCCATGGCATCCGGGATCCACGTGTGAAGGGGAAACTGCACGGACTTTGCGACGGCCGCGAGCAGCATTAGCAGAAAAAGACCGGAAGTGAAGGCCGTTGCTATCCTTGGGTCCGTCCACAAGGTCGCCCCTGTTCGGGCATACAGGATCAGCACAGCCGCCAGGAAACCGTAGCCGGCAAGATGGGTCATGACCAGCACTTTCCGGGCCCCATAGGCGGACTCCGGGTTTTTGTACCAGAACCCGACCAGCAGGAACGAGCACAGTCCGATCACTTCCCAACTAAGGTACATGACAAAAAGATCGGCCGCGAAAACCAGATGGACCAATCCGGCGATAAAAACCAGCATCAGGATATAGAACCGGCTCGCGGAGCGATCGTCGGCCATGTAGCCCACGGAGTACAGAAGGACCGCCGCGCCGATCCCCACGGCCATCAGGGCAAAAAACAGGCCCAGGCCGTCCACGTGGTATGAAAGGCTGATAGGCCCTTCCCACGCCGAAAGACGAGCGTCTAGGGCCATGCCTCGCAGGGTTTTTGATTGAAGGGCGAACACTCCACCCAGGGCGACCAGACTGCAGGCGAAAGCCAGCCAGCCTTTCGCCTTCGAAGAAAGAACCCGGCCCAGCAGAGCTTCGAGGATAACCCCGGCCAGCAGAGCGCCCACCGGAAATAAGATTGATACGGCTGGCAATTTGGTCCCTTTCTTTTCTGTCTTGCACCGATTCGCTCTTACATCTCCATTCCCCGCCAGGTGGGGGAATGTTCCCCCCGCACCCCCTCGGTGTGTGGGGCCGATGTCCCCCCGATCTCCACGCTCCGCGAGGTGTGGATTTATTTTGCAGCTTTGAGAGCGACTTGGCTCATGACCCGTTAAGGGACAGTTCCTTCAGTTTCCCATCCTCTGGGACCCCGTTCTTATCCCATCCGCGCAGTTTGTAATATTCGGGCAGCATATCGCCCAGTCTGTTCACACTGCCTTTGGAAGGTCCTGTGATGATCGGATCCTTCAGCAGCCGTTCCGGCAGGGTATCGTCTCTAGCGGTAAACCCTGCCTTCAGGTTCCACAACCTCTCCAGGTTCCAGACCCGCTCTCCGGCTTCCATAAACTCATCGACCGGGAACGGGACCCCGGTCAGGGCGCTTAGCATTTCCGCAAGTTCGTCGGCACCGAGGCCGAAGGTCGAGAAGAGGCATGCTCCTGAAGAATCGAGCGCGGCGGTAAGGTTTTGGAACAGAATATCCAGGGCAGCTTTACCCTCGGTTACGTGCGGGTCCATTTTAGAAGGGTTGCCCAGTACCTCGACCGCGATGGTATACCCGCGCACGTGATCTCCGCCACGGTTGTTGGTCGCGTAGTTCAGACCGATACCCTGCACGCCGCGGGGATCGTAGGCGGGCATTTCCTGTTTCTTGACCGTCATGGAGTACTCAGGATGGCCAAAGCTTTCTGCAAGCCGATAAGACCCCAGGGCCAGTTGGTCGCCAAATCCTTCCCTGATGCCCGTCTTTCGTACCATCTCCACCATCGTCTCGACGGCGCCGAAGTTCAGGGCAATCCCGCCGGTGTCCTTGGCAGTCAGAATTCCGTTTTCAAACAGGTCCATCGCACAGGCAATGGTAGCGCCCATGGTGATAGTGTCCATGCCGAGTTCATTGCACAGATAGTTGGCCTTGGTGACGGCATCGAGGTTGTCAATGCCGCAGTCCGGCCCAAAGGCCCAGGCCGTCTCGTACTCCGGCCCTTCCCCGTAGCCCTCGAATCTCTGCGCGGATACTTTTGTGACCCGGCCGCAGCTTATGATGCAGGAAAAGCAGCCCTTGGGGCGAACCAGGTTGCGGGCCGATAACGACTCCCCTCCGACTTTGTCAGCCGTCGGGAAGTAAGCGTCCCGGTAGTTCCTGGTCGGTAATGCTCCAATTTCGTTGAGAATATTGACTAAGATATCGGTGCCGTAAGCCTTGAGGCCCTGTCCGCCCACCGGATGAGCCTGGATCTTTTTGCGGGCCTTTAAAACGGCCGCTTTAAATCCAGCCGGATCGGCCGCTTTCACCATGCCGCTGCCCACCACGGCAACGGCTTTGAGGTTTTTCGACCCCATCACCGCGCCCACACCGGACCGGCCTGCGGTCCTGTGCATTTCGTTCATAATGCAGGCGAAAAGAACGAGCTTCTCCCCGGCCGGGCCGATACAGGATACCTTTGCCTCTTCATCGGTCTCAGCCCGGATAGTATCGGTTGTGTCCTGAGTATTCTTGCCCCAGATGTGGCCGGCGTCTCGAATTTCGACACGGTCGTCGTTTATCCAGAGGTAGACCGGCTTTTGAGCCTTGCCTTCGATAATGACCACGTCATATCCGGCATATTTCAGTTCGGGACCGAAAGTTCCCCCGGAGTTCGAACAGGCAATGGTCCCGGTCAAAGGGCCCTTGGTGATCGCCATAAAGCGTCCAGCCGATGGAGCGTAGGTGCCTGTAAACGGTCCGGTGGCCAGGATCAATTTGTTTTCGGGGCTAAGCGGATCGACCATCGGGTCTACCTCGTCGGAAAAGATCCTGCTTCCCAGACCGCGTCCGCCGATGTAGAGTTTTGCCAGCTCAGGCTCCGTGGGTTCTCGTGTCACCGATCCGCTGGAGAGATTGACGCGCAACATATTTCCAGTCCATCCGTACATTTAACTCACCTCCTTGAAAGCTGCCGCGAATTTGGCTGCAAACGCCTTTTTGCGGTTGCGTACAGCAAGGGTGTCATCTGAGTACACCAGCGCTCCATTTGGACAAAAGAGCGCGCATTCGGGGTCACCTTTGCACATGTCGCATTTGATGATCCGCTTGTTCGACGCATCGTAGACCGCATTTCCAAAAGGACAGGCAATCGTGCACATCTTGCAAAGAATGCAGAGGCCCTGGTCCCATTCCACCCTGCCGTCCGCTTCGCTTACATGCATGGCGCCGGTTGGACACACGGACACGCACGGCGCGTCGTCGCAATGCTGGCACATCATCGGGACCGAGATTCCTTCCCGTTCCCAAGTGTAGGCGTGCACGCTGGAATGCCGCGGCTGGAATGCGCCTTCGTGAGAAAAAGAGCAGGCCAGCTCGCAGTTACGGCACCCCGTGCACTTGTCTGCATGGATCATGAGGACCTTTTTCATTATCCTTTCCCCTTTCCTTGTTTTAACTCATGAAAGTGAACATCACGACAAGGTAAAAATCTATGTTGTTATGTCAAACGGGG
>PLSV01000298.1 GCA_003165235.1 Syntrophobacteraceae bacterium | reverse complement strand
CGACCACCCGGTCGATCGCCTCATCAAACTCCGGTGACCCGACCGCCTCCCTATTCTTCCGGGCGGCCAGCAAGGCGGCTTCGTTCACGAGGTTGGCCAGGTCGGACCCCACGAAGTGAGGGGTGAGGCTCGCGATTTTGCGCAAGTCGACATCGGCGCCCAGGAGGACATTCCTGGAATGGATTTTCAGGATCGCTTCCCGCCCGTTTATGTCCGGGCGGT
Source organism: Syntrophobacteraceae bacterium (assembly GCA_003165235.1). Lineage (GTDB taxonomy): Bacteria > Desulfobacterota > Syntrophobacteria > Syntrophobacterales > Syntrophobacteraceae > SbD1. Next base: position 3,507 of record PLSV01000298.1, on the reverse strand, counting down.
CGACCAGCACCTGCCGGTCGAACCTTCCGGGACGCAAAAGCGCGGGGTCCAGGATTTCGGGCCGGTTGGTGGCGGCCATGATGATCACGCCTTTGTTCGATTCGAAACCGTCCATCTCCACCAAAAGCTGGTTGAGCGTCTGCTCGCGCTCGTCGTTGCCTCCGAAGACGTTCATCCCCCGGGCTTTTCCTAACGCATCCATTTCATCGACGAAGATGATGCAGGGGGCCTGGCCGGCGGCCTGAGAAAAGAGGTCGCGCACGCGGGATGCGCCTACGCCCACGAACATCTCCACGAACTCGGACCCGCTGATGCTGAAAAAAGGCACTTTTGCCTCCCCTGCAACGGCTTTTGCAAGGAGGGTCTTCCCGGTCCCCGGCGGCCCCACCAGAAGCACCCCTTTGGGGATCCTCCCGCCAAGCTTCTGAAATTTGTCCGGGATCTTCAGGAACTCCACTACTTCCCAGAGCTCTTCCTTAGCCTCATCAATCCCCGCAACGTCGTTGAAGGTGACCTTTGTTTCGCTCTCCGCAAAGAGCTTGGCCTTGCTCTTGCCGAAGGACATGACCCCCTGCCCGGGTCCCCCCATTTTTTTCATGGCGAATCGCCAGATGAGGAGCATCACAGCGAGGGGAAGCACCCATGCGAGGATGATCCCCAGGAACTTACTGTCGTAATGTCCGGAATAATCGATCTTCCGGTCGTCAAGCTCCTTGACGAGGCCGGGGTCGTCGACCCGGACCGTGACGAACTGTTGGTCCGGCTTGTTGTCCTTCCCTTTGAGTGTTCCGGAGATGCTGTCCGGGCCTATGGTGAGCTGGCTCACCGATCCCTTTGCCACTTTCTGCTTAAACTGGCTGTAAGGGATGGTCTCCACATTGGAAGAAGAGAAGTATCGCTGCACATGCGTAAAAAGAAGGATGGCCATCAGGAAATACCAGATGCTGAAATGGGCCTTCGGGGGCAGACCGTCCTTCTTTTTGTCCGGAACCTGCTGCCCGAACAACGAGCGAAGCCTGTCTATCAGATGCTCATAAGGTTTTTTTTCATTGGATGGCACGCTATCCTCCGTTTATGGACTCATGAAGTAGTTCTTGCAGGACGATTGCTTGCCGGTTCGGGAATAAAAAGGCCGACATGCCCTGCATGCGTTACCATATATGGCTGCCGATTTCCCGTTTCAGGCTGCTCGTAGGCCTGTGATGAACGTAACGTCATGGTTTGGGCCGGCCCTTTGTCCGGTTGTGCATGAAATAGATGATCCAGACCAAGGCGCCCGCACAAAGCACTCCGGGAATAATCCAGTGTTCGTACTGCTTCACGTCGACCAGGACTGCCCTCGCTACGGCTCCGAAGAGGTAGCCTACGAAAGCCACTGCCACCGACCAGGCGGCTGCCCCGATCGCATTAAAGACGAAAAAACGGATCCCGCCGATACCACCCAAGCCGAATGCGAAAGGTGTCACCGTGCGAAGACCATACATGAAGCGAAATCCCAGAATCACGAGTGTCCGGTAGTGCTCGAAAAGCGCCCATACCTTTTTAACCTTTGCCTCCCAGCGGGGTCGCTTCTGCAAGAACGTCTTGCCCCTCACCCGTCCGAGAAAAAAATAGAACTGATCCCCTGCCAGGCTTCCCGCAAAGGCGATCAGTATGACCCACGTGAGACTGAGATGTCCAAGGCGAGCTGCAAAGCCCGCCACTATCAAGATTGTTTCTCCTTCTATAAATACGCCAATAAACAACGCTATGTACCCATATTGGGAGATCAGATATTCAAGGGTCATGCGCTTCTCCTCCAGGCAGCTTTAGCCGGGGCCTAAAAATCCTGGGTCCCGGAGAAACCAGGCGTTCATATGTAAATCTAACTTGGCGCCTCGAACAATCCGGTGTTGCGTATTCCGAATTTCGACGGTTCCAGTGCTGTTTCTCATGTTCAGAACCTTCACGTGGACCCCGAGGCATGATGATGGCCAGAGGCGAGGGCAGGAAGACTCGCAAACAGCAGCACCGCAAACAACACGACGCACCAGGCTCCCATGGGGGACCCCATCTTTCGAATCCTTGACTGTGGAGACCGTCGCCGACTTCCGATGGGTTGACTCATTCATGAGCTTCCTCACAAACCTGATCTGCCTCGCCTGAGCCGACCTTGTCAGGCCGTCGATGTTCTTCCAGGAAATAAGCAAACTCCCCTCCGACGACGAGAATCGTCGAAGATATAGTACACCCATAAAACGAAGATGGCCAAGGTGCTTAATGAGCCGTAATAAACAGAGTACCGGGCCAGATGGAGGACATACCAGGTGAAAAGATGTTTGGCCAGTTCCCAGACCAGGCCTGCAAGGAGGGCCGCCTGGAGGGCGGACGTGAAGTGAGCCCTCTTATTAGGGATGATTTTGTAAATCAAAAAGAACATGCAGCAGGTGAGGAAAAAGGGGAGCAGGTATTTTAGGATCCACTGAATCGTGGGCCCTATAGCCACGGGAATCCGCCCCTGGTAACTCTGCAGGAAGATGACCACGGGGCTGAGAATCATGCTCACGAAGAGCAGGATTCCTACCAGGACAATCATCAAGAGATCGACAACTATTCCTCGCAGTATTGCCCGCCTTTTCTCCGCCATGAACACGATATTGAGAGCGATCCGCAGGGAGCTGAAAACCCGTGTGGATATCCAGAGTAAACCTACAAGTCCCAGGATTCCCACAATTTGACGGTTCTGTATGACGTCCGCAAGGGTTTTCATAACCTTTGGACCCAATGTCGGAGCCACATCTCTGGAATAGGCACGAAAATGATTGAGCACTTTTTGATCGGTGTAGAGATAAGTTCCAACCAGTGCCAATAGGAGCATGATAAAAGGAATCAAGCTGATGAGGATATTAAAGGCAATCCCCGAAGATAGGAAAAAGCCATTGTCCACATTGAATTTCTTTAGAGCCTGCCAGAGGAGACCGAAGTCTTCGCGAACTTTATTGAGTCCCTTGAATTTCATCGAATGAGTCCCCTTCGCTGGGTCAAGGTCACCCAAGACGCAATCTCTGATTCACTCTTCAAGAAGGGACGCCAAGGGTCTAATGTTCATCGATTCCACTTTTCTTCGTGCCTTAATCTCTTCCGAGGTTTCAAGCCAGTCCAATCAATCTCGGCGCCGGATCCCAGCATGAAGGCGAGCCCTCGCGTCTCTTCATAACTTTCCAGCGCGATCTTGACAAGGCTGGTCATGGGTACCGAGAGGATCATGCCGATCGGTCCCAAAACCCATCCCCAGAAGACCAATGAAAGGAAGACGACGAGCGTCGATAAACTCAGGCCTTTGCCCGTCAGTTTCGGTTCTATGAAATTACCCACAACAACGTGCACGACGGCAAAGCCAAGGAGTGTGAAAAGGGCAGACCTGATCCCTAACTGGACGAGCGCAAGAAGGGCGACAGGCAACGCAGCAAGGATTGCACCAATATTAGGCACATAGTTCAGCAGAAACGAGAGCGTTCCCCAGAGCAC
>PLSV01000179.1:931-3653 GCA_003165235.1 Syntrophobacteraceae bacterium | reverse complement strand
GATTGTACGCGGGAACAGCCTCGATCTTCAGCCCCATGACAGTCCGCTCATCTCCATTATGCATGACGATACCGCCTGTTATGCGGCCGGCGACCGTTTCGGTCACGACCAGAGCCGTGGCTGGAGTGCGCAGAATATCCAGCGCATTCATATCGAAGTGATCCTGGTGCTCGTGAGTAATCAGAATGAGGTCTGCCTTGGGTAATTTGGCATAATCTCCCATCTTGCTAAAGGGATCGACATGAATGGTCTTGCCCTCGAATTCGAACATGACCGAGCCATGACCGATAAAAGTTATTTTAAGGCTGCCCCGGGAAGTGTTGAACGAATCCGATTCGAAGTTCCACGCAAAAGCGGAAGGCGGCGCGGCAAGCATCAATAGTGCAAACAACACCAGCAACTTGAACATTTCGAAACCCTCCTTCAGGACCAATGACAGAAAATAATGTTAATGTTGGCGGGTAAAACCGGCCGGCGCCAGACAGCCCTGCCAAACGGCCCACGAAGAATGGCGATGATTCAGGGTCAGGCAGGCCGGAACAGCAAGGCCGTTGTCTCTATTATCTATTCGCTCCCGATACTTGGGTCCATTATTTAAGGCCAGTTTCAGATAGAAAGGCGCTGCTGATCCGCACAAGGTGTAGAGTCTGACAATCACTATAGAACCAGATTTCCAATCAACGGATTACAATAAAATCATGCCGTTTTCTTCCGGCTGGCTCGTCTATTAACTTTCTTCCCTGTTTCGGTTGCTGAGGCGCTCGATTTGGCCGCCACCTTGGCCTTTGCCTGCCTTCTCGCCTCCAGGTGCTTCTGCAGCTTCTCCGGCAATCCTCTCTTTTTAGCGGCTTTGCTTCGAGCTTTGGTCAGCGATTTTGCCGCTAGCGGAGTCGCCATTGTGAAACCGTATTTCTTTCTGTACTCTTTCTGGTTCATGCCGTGGGCAACGAGATGCTTTGTTGTCAGTTGCCGCATCTGTTTTCCGCATTCGAGACAGATTACTTTGTCGTTTTGGATAGAATCTGCTGGGCTGAGCAGGGGTTTTGGTTCTGTTGGCGCTTCTCCAGCCACTTCGGCAGTAGGAGGCAACTTAATTCCTCCCGCCTCAGCCTTTTGCATTTCGTGGAGCGTGCTGAAAACCTGCCGGAGAGAAGACGCAATATCAGCAGCCGACATGGGTGTTAAAGATACTTGGGTCTGGACGATTTCTGATGCGATTTCGATGAGTTTTTTTGGCATCGGCGAATCCTTTTGCATAAAGTAAATGGAAAACGTCAATATTCAGAACGCCATTCATTTTAGTAGGTTAGTACATGAATGCAATGTTTTTCGAATACACAGGGTAGATCGCGCCATTAACCATTAGGCATTCCCACTTGCGTGTTTTGATTAGGATATTTATAATGTAAGGACTCTGCGCGTTCCAGGAGCTTTTTCTGGTGGAATCTGATTCCGAAAGGCTCTTCAGGATCTGTTGGCAGTCAAGTTTACACATTATTCAAGTTTTTATACCCGATCACTAACCATTTGAAGGAGAAAAGACATGAAGCTTTTTCTGGGTGGCATCGCCGCTGCGTTGCTCGGCCTTCTGAGCATCATTATCTGGCATCATGCCGTTTGCAGCTTGATCGTAAGCGTGATTCCCATTATCCTGCTGCTCGGCGGATTGATGGCCGCATATCTTGGCTACGATGAGGTAAAGGATAAGCTCCCCTGCTGTAAAGCCAGGGGAACCCAGGAACCCTCAAACGACGCGAAACTGAGAGAGGAAGCCGAAAGATACAAACAGGAAGCCGAAAGACTCAAGAGCGAGCTGGACAAGAGCAAGACCAGCTAGGAAGTTCCCGCAGATAAAATAAAGCTTGTCGCTTCCAAGGAGGGCGGTGTTTTGTATTGGCGGATGAAAAATGAGTTTTACATCCAAAATACTCACCCGCTCAACCATTCAACTGTCCTGCAAAGAATCTGTTCATAGATTCCAGTGGCGGCGCCAAGGACCATTGCAGGTAACTACAACATAAATGCAATTTGTATTTAGCTCTTGCGCCCTACTGCTGTCCTAAAAATTGAGAGTGACAAACATGAAGGCAATGCTTTCTCTTTACTGCTTCCACCACACGTAGGCGACATAGCCTCCTGAAATAAGGAAGAGCAGGAATAGAAACGGAATCCATCCCTTAAACAACTCAGGCCGCATCGATCCAATGGCTATACCGATGGAGAGCACGGCAATTTTGAAGATACCCACCTGCTGCCACTTGAGCGTAAAATCCTTGAATATGGATTCATCCGGCAAACGAGTACCTCCAATATTTTTCACGCGAAGACGCGAAGCGGCGAAGAAAGAGAAGGAGGAGAACGTCGGTAGCGAGCAGCAGCGAGCAGGCAGCGGGGAGACGGCTTGCTTCGTGCTTCGGCTCCTCGGTTCCCGCTACTGCCGACGCAACTTCTCGGTGACGGATTTAACCAGCTTCCTCTTCCTCTCATCTTGGCGTAATCGGTTCATTCCATTAACCAGGACTTCACGTGGTTCAGCGTAAACTCTTAGCCTGAAGCTCCGTGTCTAAACAACAAAGGTACATGTTCGCCTGAAGACGCACAAAACCTGCGGTCCAGGCTGTATCCTGCTGTTGTTCTTCTTCGCGACTTCGCGGCTTCGCGTACAAACTGTCCAGGTACGCGTTTGCCGGAAGACCCACATTTCTTCCGTCCGATTGGACTC
>PLSV01000179.1:475-860 GCA_003165235.1 Syntrophobacteraceae bacterium | reverse complement strand
AGAAATGTATCCTCGATCTTACTCTCCACCGTTTGAAATGCCGGGTGTGCTCGGCGCTGTGGTGGCCGACTCTTCCGTTCATGACGGGAACCCACCGTTTTGTTCGATCCTTTGCCCTGACAGTGCTCGACATGCTTCGGTTCGGCACGATCCGGTCGGTCGCCCAATATCTTGGAGTGGGCTGGGACCTGGTCAAAAACATCCATAAGGAAAGGCTGCAATTCCTCTATCGCAAAATCCCTCTTAGAGAAGTGGAAGTGATAGGCATCGATGAGTTCAGCCTCAAAGAGGGCCATCTCTATATGACCGTGGTCACCGAGCTGCGCACCGGCAGGGTCCTGCACGCAGTCGAAGGAAAGGGCAAAGAGGACATCCGACCGTTTCT
>PLSV01000179.1:0-457 GCA_003165235.1 Syntrophobacteraceae bacterium | reverse complement strand
CAAAGAGAGCTCGATGTGCTGGGGCAGCAAACCCTTAAAGGAAGCCGTTTCCTGCTTCTACAGAACTACGACTCTCTGGCCCCTGAGCGCAAAGCCAGGCTGGATGCACTGCTCCAGGTTAACAGTCCCCTTTTTATAATCCATTCAATGAAAGAGCAGTTGAGACTCTTCTGGGAAAAGGAGGACCGCAAAGAGGCTGAACAATTCCTTGCCGTGTGGTGCAGAGACGCCATGCAATCAGGAATCAAGGCGCTCAAAAGAGTGGGCAAAACTCTCGGGGCCTATCGGACAGGACTTCTCAACTACTTCAAGCATCGCATCACCAGCGGCGCCGTCGAGGGGCTGATCAACAAAATAAAAACTCTCAAAAGGCAGGCTTACGGATTCAGAGATCCGGAGTATTTTAAGCTCCGCCTCTACCACCTGCATACTCAGAGGTACTCGTTAGCCGGATGAA
>PLSV01000169.1 GCA_003165235.1 Syntrophobacteraceae bacterium | reverse complement strand
CGCTCCGGCCTGTTGCTGATGCCGGCCGGTTTCGGGCTGGCGATGGTGTCCCCGCTGGCCGGACACCTCGGCGACCGGCTGCCTCCCTGGGCGCCGATCATGGCCGGGTTGACTCTGTTCGGTCTGTCCAACGCGCTGTGCGGCGGCGCCGATATGGACACGCCGTTCTGGTCAATGGCCGGGTGGATCGTGGTGGGCCGCGTCGGATTGGGGCTGATTACGCCGTCACTGAACGCCGGGGCGTTGCGCGCGTTGCCCCACGAGCTGTTGGCGCAAGGCTCGGGCACAGTGAATTTCGTGCGTCAGTTCGGCGGAGCGATGGGGGTTAACCTGCTCTCCGTGCTGATAGATCGGCGGACGACCTTCCACGGCGACGCGCTGGCGCAGGCGATGACGCCGGCAACGTCGGCGGCCAGTGATGCCTTGCTGCAGCTTGGGCTGATGCTGACGCACTGGGGCAATCAGTTCGGCGCCCGCCTGCCCAGCGGCGCCCCGCCGGCCGGGATGGCCTACCTGGAAACCTTAATGGCGCCGAAGGCGCGGTTGTTTGCCTACCGGGATGGTTTCCTGGTCGTCGCCGTGATGTTCTTCGCCGCCTTGCTGCCCGCCTTGCTGATGCGGCGGCGCCGTCCTGAATCTGACGGAGCAGCCGATGGACACTTCGACCGCCGCATGGAAGGTGTTGCTAGACATACTTGGCGTATTCGCCGAATTTGGGACCAATCTTCGCCGGGAGCGCAAATTTGAACACTGAAATGGGCGTTAAAGCGTTAGTTTGGTCATAAGCGCCAATAGGGCAGCGTGGCCCAGCCAGCACTTTCGGCGGCTTGGGGATCTCGTGAATTAGTGGACATTTCAGCGGCTGGGTCTTACTTTGAGTACATGACTGACGGGTGGGCAATGCCTTATCCGCCCACCAAAATATCACTTGATCTCGACGCTCCGCGAGGCGGGTCGCGACAAAACTGTACTCACCCTTGCATCTACATCACTTAGATTGGAGATTCACATGAAAGTTAGATCAGTTTCTTTGGCCGGTATCCTGGTTGTCTTCATGCTCGGATGTTCTCTTTTGAGCTTCGCCGCCGAGTCTGCCACCATTCAGCTTCCCAATCCTCAAAAGGAGGGCGGAAAGCCCCTCATGTCGGCGTTAAATGACAGGATGTCGATACGCACGTTCAGCGGGGAAAAGTTCCCGATGCAAACCCTGTCGAACCTTCTTTGGGCCGCTTTTGGAATAAACCGTACGGATGGCAGGCGAACCGCTCCCTCGGCAAAAAACTGGCAGGAAACGGACATTTATGTGGCGACCGCTGATGGCGTCTATCTCTACGATGCGAAGAAAAACACCCTGGACACGATTGCGACCAAAGACATCAGGGCCACGACGGGGATCCAGGCATTTGTAAAAGACGCATCAGTCAATCTTATCTACGTAGCGAATTACTCAAAGATCATCGCGGGCGATGAGTATGACAAGCAAATTCTCGTAGGCGCCGACGCCGGCCTCATCAGTGAAAATGTCTATCTCTTCTGCGCCTCGGAGGGCCTGGCGACAGTTGTGCGGGCTAATATTGACAGAGATGCGCTGGCAAAAGAATTGAAGTTAAAGCCGGAGCAGAAGATCATTCTCGCCCAATCGGTGGGACATCCGAAGAAGCAGTGATGGATGAACACTGAGCAGTGAGCAGACGGAGGCGGCCTCGTTTATCAGAAGTCCACCCCCGGCTGCGGCTCTATGCCTTTACGGTAAGCATGGGTTATCTCCCTGACCTCGCTTACCGTATCGGCAAGCGAGATAACTTCCGGGGCTGCGTCGCGGCCCGTCAGAACAAGGTGTAGAAGTTGGGGTTTGCTGCGAAGCAGATCGATCACCTGTTCCAGGTCCACCAGCTTAAGATGGACGGCGTTATTGATCTCATCGAGGACGATCAGGTCATATTTTCCTGAAGCGATCCTTTCTTTTGCCATCAGCAGGGCGCGTTGGGCGGCTTCGCGGTGTTGGTCGTGCGAATAAGGGTTTCCCTGGATTCCGCAAAACCCCATGCCCGTAGGGACTATTTCCACGTCGCAATCCATTTTTTTTACGGCTTCCCATTCCCCGGTGAAGATGTCGCCCTTCATGAACTGGAGCATGCAGACCTTCATGCCGTGGCCGCAGGCGCGGACGACCATGCCCAAGGCCGAAGAAGTTTTGCCTTTTCCATACCCCGTGAGAACGACCACGAGGCCGACTCTTTTTTCTGGTTGGAGAGTGGTGACGGGGATCTGGGGATTCAATCGGGTCAGTTTTCCCTCCTCAAGCGGCATCACGTTCGTCCTCCGTTCCGGTTATTGGATAAGCCCTCCACGCTCAGCGCAGTCGCATCCAACATCTAACGTCCATTTTTTGCCAATCCGGCATCCCGATAAAAGATATGCACATACGGGGACGAAATAAACTCTATCTTGAAACGAAAACGTTCAAATCCAGGCAATATTTTCGCCCGCATCCCAGCCACATGTACAATATTGTTTCAATTCTGAATGCTTTTCGAAAAACTCAACCGCAGCTCACCGGGTCGACTTATCTGTGGTTATTGCTTTAGTTCTCAATTCAGAGGCCAATCGCCGGAGGAAATATGAGGTTGGACGCACACTAAAAGTTTTCCGCCGGCAAGTTTGGCATGAATGTTGAGTTCATCTCTTCTGTTATGAAGAAAAGGATAAGGGAAACCGTACTCAACGTTATCTTCGAAACATGCCGTGTCATCGGGCAGGCCCTGAAACTCGACCAGGCCCTGGACACTATTCTTGCGATTCTTTCATCGTCGCTTGCGATGAAGCGCGCAACGGTTACTCTCAAAGATGAAGAAACCGGTTATCTGGTCATCCGGGCGTCTCACGGCCTGACGCAAGCCGAAAGAAAGCGGGGGGTCTATCGCCAGGACGAGGGAATAACCGGCCTGATTTTCCAGACCGCCAAGGCATACATAGTGCCGGACATAAGCAAAGAGCCCCTGTTTTTGAACAAGACGCGATCCAGGCACATTCAGAAGGAGTCCATAAGCTTCCTCGGCGTGCCCATTCTGCTGCACGGCAAACCCATTGGGGTGCTCCACGTCGACAGGCTGTTCGGGGACGAAATCCCTTTCGATGAAGACATCCGGCTGCTGTCGATCATTGCCACCCTGATAGCGCAATTCGTAAGCCTGAACCTCCAGGTCAGGCTGCGCGAAATGAAGCTTCTGCTGGATTGTTCTTATACGGCCAAGAGCTCTTCAGAGACTCGGAACCGCTTTTTCATGGTCGGTAGAAGCCCATCCATGGCGGTGGTGCAGCGTCAGATCGAAAAGGTGGCGCCGAGCAAGGCGTCGGTTCTTCTTCTCGGAGAGTCCGGAACGGGCAAGACCCTGGTTGCCAAAATCCTGCATGAGTTGAGCACAAGGTCCGGATCGCCGTTCGTGAAAATCAACTGCGCTTCCCTTCCCGAGAACCTGCTCGAGTCGGAGCTTTTCGGCTATGAAAAAGGGGCCTTTACTGGAGCGGTGAAATCGAAGGCCGGCAGGGTTGAGGAGGCCGATGGCGGCACCATATTTCTGGATGAAATCGGCGAACTCACATTGCCGCTCCAGGCTAAGCTGCTTCGTTTCCTGCAGGAAAAAGAGTTCGAGAGGCTTGGCGGCGCCAATACCAGGAAAGTCGATGTACGAGTCCTGGCGGCCACCAACAGGGACCTTACCGCTGCCGTGGCGGAAGGCGCATTCCGGGAAGATCTCTACTACAGGCTGAACGTCTTCCCAATTCATGTTCCGCCCTTGAGGGAGAGAAAGCAGGACATTCCGGACCTTCTGCGCCACTTCGTTGAAAAGATATCGCAGGAGTACGGCCGCAATATCTCAATATCGAAAACGGCGATGAGCACGCTGACACAATACGATTGGCCCGGAAACGTACGGGAGATGGAAAATCTGATCGAGCGTCTGGTTATCATGGCCGACGGTGATGAAATCGATTCGAGCCTGCTGCCTTCTTTCCTGAGCGAACAGAGCAGGAATCGGACCCCCGAACAACCGCTTTCGCGAATTGAGGAGATAGAACGCAAGGAAATTCTGACGACCCTGGAGCGCAACAAATGGAATCAGACCCGCACCGCACAGGAACTCGGGATTACACTCAGGCAGATTTCGTACAGAGTCAGAAAATTCGGGTTGGATGAGCTGTTGAAAAATTACAGGAGAGGCGTCTAAGATGTGGAGGTTAAATATCAGCGATCCGCCCGGACCGAATTTGTTCCGCGATATCTTTCCCTACACGGAACCTCCCCGGATCAGGCTCGGTCGCCTGCCGCTCGCGCCCTCCCCTGCCCGGGACATGTTCATCACGGATTCCACCTTCCGTGAAGGGCGGCAGGCAAGGCCTCCTTTCGAACCCGATGAGGCGGTCGCACTTTTCGACGAGCTTCACCACCTCTCCGGCCCACGGGGAGTGATCCGGCAAACCGAGTTTTTTCTTCACAGCCGAAGGGACAGGCAACTGATGGACTTGTGCCGTTCCAGAGGTTACCGGTTCCCTGAGGTTACGGGATGGGTCCGCGCATCCGAAAAAGATATCAGGCTGGCGATTAAGACGGGGCTTAAAGAGACCGGTATCCTGACTTCCGCCTCGGACTACCACATTTACCTGAAACTTGGCTCGACCCGAAAAAAGATAGCCGAACGATACCTGCGGGTGGTGCGCATTGCCCTTGACAACGGGATAGTTCCAAGGTGCGCATTTGAAGATATCACCAGGTCGGACGTATACGGCTTTAGCATCCCATTTGCCGTAGAACTTATGAACCTGCGCGAAAAGAGCGGAATAGACGTCAAGATAAGGCTCTCCGACACTCTTGGACTTGGGGTGACATACCCCGGCGCGGTCCTGCCCAGGGGGGCGCCGGAGCTGGTGAGAGCATTCATCGAAGATGCAGGAGTGCCCGAGCATTTGCTTGAATGGCACGGACACAACGATTTCCACCATGCCCTCGTCAATTCATCGAGCGCATGGTTGTATGGCTGCGGGGGCGTCTGCGGCACTTTGCAGGGTTTGGGCGAAAGAACGGGCACGGCGTCAATCGAGGCGTTGCTCGTAGAGCGTTCAGCTCTCATTTCGAGCTGCGTTCAGAGCGGTAATGAAGCGCGAAGCGGACTAAGAAAATAATCTGGGTTATCATAGACCATTCCGTCATTTTATCAGACCTCGCCTTTTCCGTCACAGACCGGGCACTGTATTTCCTTCTTCCCCTTGCATGCCGAACACTTCTCTTCCGCCTGTCCGGAAAGCCATGGCGGGGATATATTGCCCTGTTTGCAGGTGATACAATAAATTACCCCTCTACCCTTACACATCCCACACAACATGTCCTCGCCTTTTCCAATAAAGAGAATCTTTGCCCGATCGAATCGATAGCACCATCACCTCTCTTTATCATAGCAACTACGGCTCAAATCGTCATCCTCCCGGATCAGCGACCGGCTCTCGAGGCTTGATGCTTCCGAAGAAGAGGCGTTTTAGCGTGAACAACTTCTCATAACATTGCGATGGGCATGAGAATGATTATCTGAAACTATGAGTTGTTGACCTGTTTCCGGTCAAAGGAGAATAAATATGAGCAATGTACATGAGAGCTACTGTTATCTTGGCGGCAATAAAACTGTTTCCGGGGAGGTTGTCTGCCTTTCGGAGATCTGCATGATCTGTAAAGACGGAAGATGGGAGAAAACCAACAAGATCAGCGTGCTTTAGCCGGAGTCATCAGGAAACCACGCCAGGCGATGATCGATTCCGCCTTTCGCGGGACCGGAGCCGAAAACGTGCAGCTTAGAAATTTTTCCTGCTGTCCAGCAGCAGCGTGACCGGCCCGTCGTTTACCAAAAATATGTCCATCATTTCCTGAAAGCGCCCTGTACTCACTTTCGGAGTAAATTTGAGAAGCTCTTTTACGTAAGATTCATAGAGTGTGTGGGCTATATCGGGCCGGGCAGCCGACGCGTAGGAAGGTCTCCTGCCTTTACGGCAGTCGCCATACAGAGTGAACTGCGATACTACCAGGACCTCCCCTTCGATGTCCAGAAGCGAGAGATTCATTTTGTCTGCTTCATCGGGGAATATTCGGAGATAAACGGTCTTCTCGGCAAGATAACAGGCATCCTCCTCAGAGTCTTCGCTGCCGACCCCGAGCAGGACCAGGGCGCCCCTGCCGATCCGCGCAATTTCCACACCCCCTGTTTTGACGCTCGCTTCCCGGACGCGCTGGATTACCGCTCTCATTTACTCCAGCTCCGGCAACGGACCGGCGGCCCCATCGACGCCGTCTCCCATCGAGGCTTCAGGCCACCGGTAGTAATTGAACAATTCGGCGAAGTTGATGCCGCCGGACTCCTGATTGCTGTACTCCCGGTATATTTTCGCTCTGCCGTCCTTGAGGTGCTGGGAGCTGATGCCGTGACTGATTGAGAGCGAGGCTTCGATAAAAGCCGCGAGTTTGTCGCAGGCCCGGATCACATCGCCGTCAACAGGAGAGAAGCGCTCATGGTTGTAACGCTCCATCTGCGATCCGGGAATATCTTTCGTGACCGTATCACCCTCCATTATCCTGTTCGAGAATTCGTCCTGGATAAAATAGAGCACCTCGTTGCGAATCGAGGAAGGAAGAAGCGGCAGGATGCGCTCCTCAAACTGCATTCTTTCATAATCTTTTATTATTTCCTCCAGACCTTCAACCGAAGTTTTCACAGGCGAGACAATGTCTCGGGTCAGCACCTCGGGCAGATCGTGGAAAAGTCCGCTGAAAAAATTGTTATAGGCGCGTTTGAGGCAGGCGCCCATTTCCACAGAACAAAAATAGGACATCATGGCCACTATCAGCATGTGTCCCAGGACTGAGGTTTTGGGTACGCGGGGTGAATGCGCCCACCTCTGCTGAAACCGAAGCTGTGCGCAAAGATCTATAAAGCCGAAGGATTTCTTTCGCAGCGAGAGTTTCTGCACGCCGATAAGGTCATAGTGGTCTTCTATCTGGTTTTCGATTTCCTCTTTCGTTTTGTCGATTCCATAGACGAATGGGGCTATGTTGTAGATTATTTGAAATTCCCAGTTGGTCGCAAGATAATGAGCTGCTTTCAGTATCCTTTTTTCATACCGGGCGTAATTGCTGTCAAAAAGATATTTTCTGAAATTCTCTGCGAAATCTCCTCCAAGATATTTGATATCTTCATCTATCTTCTGGAGCACCAGAGTATTGATCTCCCGCCCTTTTTTGCTCATCAGCTTGTGAAAGACCGGGGCCTTGATGTCGGTCAGGATGACCCTGGGGAAGAACTCGAAAATCCCGCCTTCGATCAGTTTCAACCAGTCGACCTGGGCATGGCCTTCGGATTCTTCGAGCTTTCCGAGCACGTAGGCGAGAATCATTTTGTGCGCTTGTTTGTCCAGTTCGGTGAACTCGACCGGGCGAACGTGATCGTTCCACCTCTGGATGCTGGCCGCTTCATAAATCCTGTCAAGTAGACCTTTTGTGATCATAAACTTCCCCTTTTCCGGCTGCTTATATCATCGAAAAGAAAACTTTGAAACGTTCAAGCGGGAATTCAGATTCTATCTGTTTGCAGACAGAGCCCTAAGCGTTCGCCACAGTTCACCATGTCCCGGCGGGCTGCCCTGAAACCATGAAAAGACCCGTAGGATGGGCTAAACGGAGAGACTGTGTCGTAATCCGGAAATGCTCGCGCAAATCCGATGGGGCCAGGTTCTACTCCCCCTTTTGTAAAGGGGGATCGAGGGGGATTTAAGTATTTATTTGGTATCGGAGAATCAAAGTCCCCCCTGAACCCTCACGTCGTTCGGGTCCGCGTTGAGCATTCAGGCCGCGCTTAAATTCTTCAAGTTCGGCGTCCGATCTTTTGTGAGGACGCCCCCCTTTAGAAAAGGGGGGGAATAGGAAAGATATTGCGTTTGCGACACAGTCTCGGGGTGCAGCCCACCAAAACTTTTCGAGACAGAGGCTCAGAGGGCACAGAAGAAAGCAATTGAACGAACAGACAAAACTAAAAGACAGATCCCTGTTTGCTCCCGGTTTTTCCTGCATGCCCATTTTCTTTTCTCGGTGCTCTCTTCCTGTCCGGACCATGTCCCATAATCCGGTCAATCTGCTTACCGGCTTTAGCCGGAAGCTCTGTGGTGGAATTCGTCTCTCTCCTTGACCGGACTACGCCTCGCCCCTGCCGTGAGCCTTTACCTTTTTTCGCACTTACATCTTTTACCCAAAGGCCTTAAATTTCCGATATATTGTATTGCAACACCCTGTTGAAGTATCCGGACAAGCAGCTTGACCCGATCACAGGAGAGCAAGTTGAAATCGCGACGAAGCGGCATTCTGCTGCATGTTACCTCACTGCCTTCCGAATTCGGCATAGGAGACCTGGGGAGGGGAGCTTACGCCTTCGCCGATTTTCTTGCGGAATCCAGCCAGACTTTATGGCAGGTGCTTCCTTTCAATCCCTCTTCTCCCGCCTGCGGAAGCTCTCCATACTGCAGTTTTTCGGCCTTCGCGGGAAGCCCGCTTCTCATTGCCCCGGACCTGCTCGTCAAGGATGGATACATTTCATGGAACGACCTCAACTCGGCCCCTTCTTTCGATCCCGCCAAAGTCGATTACGAGAAGGCCGCCGCTTTTAAGAGCCGAGTCCTGGGACTGGCTTATGAAAAATTCAAACAGATGCCGGATGAAGGATGCAGGTATGAGAATTTCGTAAATACCAACGCGCACTGGCTTGACGACTACGCCCTTTTCATCGGCCTCAAGGAACGCTTCTCGGGTGCTCCCTGGAACGAATGGCCCCGGGAGATCAGGGACAGGACACAACCTGCGCTCAATGAATGGACGGAAAAACTCGCTGAAAAGATCAAACAGGAGAAATTCACTCAATTCCTTTTTTTTCGCCAATGGTCGGCCCTGAAGAGCTACTGCAACCAAAAGCAAATCCAGATAATAGGCGACATCCCCATTTACGTGAGCTACGACAGCTCGGACGTTTGGACACATTCTGAGTACTTTAAGCTCGACAACGACAAAATGCCTGCATTCGTCGCCGGAGTGCCTCCCGACTACTTCAGTAAAACCGGGCAGTTGTGGGGCAATCCCGTCTATTCCTGGGATAAGCTCAAGGAAACTTTCTATGCCTGGTGGATCAGCAGAATGGAGCACAATCTGAAATATCTGGACACGGTTCGGCTCGATCACTTCCGGGGGTTCGTCGCCTACTGGGAAGTGCCTGCGGCGGAAAAAACAGCCATAAACGGCAAATGGGTCGAAACTCCGGCCGAGGAGTTCTTCCATACGCTGCTTATGCGATTTCCCTCGATTTCATTAATTGCCGAAGACCTCGGTGTTATCACTCCTGAGGTCAGGGAAATCATGAGCACATACGCATTCCCCGGAATGAAGATCCTGCTGTTTGCCTTTGGAGGCAGCCTGGCTACAAACCCCTACGTTCCCCATAATCATGTGAAGAACTGCGTCGTTTACACCGGCACGCACGACAACAATACGGNNTCGCATACTTCGGCCGCGAGTTCGACGAAAATACCATAGCGGCGCAACTGGTGCGGACCGCCATGATGTCCGTCGCCTCAACCGCGATAATCCCTATGCAGGACTTTCTCGAGCTTGGGGCCGAGGCCCGCATGAACACGCCCTCTGTCGCATTCGGCAACTGGGAATGGAGAGTCGCCGCCGAACAGTTGACCCCCGAACTTTCCGGGAAGATTTCGAATTTGACCAAGGTTTACGGGAGGATATAGGGGGAGCGTTCACCGCAGACACTCGGACAAAAAGTTCTCACCACAGAGGCACAGAGGTCACAGAGAAAAACAGAACTTATATAAAAACCTTGTATCTCCCAAGTACCTGATATTCCATAAACATTCCCCTATGCTTTGCTTTCCTCTGTGCCCTCTGTGTCTCTGTGGTGAACGTTTACCTTCCTGCCCGCCTTCCGGTTGATTTTGGATTCGAGCCCTTCCCGGACGAACCCCTTGTGCTCTACCGATTGGTGAAAGACTTCCGGGCTATGCAGGAAAAACCTTGATTACCGGATGCCTGATAAATCAAGGCGCGGCTTTCTGCCTGCGTCGCTGGCGGGGGCGTTTGTCATTTTGTCCGGTTATCGGGAGGTAGGCCAACCCGTAAACCCGCGCCAACCCCAGGCCGTGATTTTGGAGACTGGACAATTTACAACACTGTACGTAATAAAAGCGAGTTTTTCTAGTGATGATAGGGTGTTAACGAGAGCCTGCTTCAAACTATTGGATTCGCCATATCTATCTGTTTTTCATCTAGGCAGGCTCTTTTATCCTTTTCAGCAATCAGTATATCTGATCGGAATCTTTCTGTGCTAGAGTTATTTTTGCCCGCCCGGAGGATAGGGCAACGCTGGGGAGCGACCCGAGCCGCCTCTGGTCATGGACAGGTCAGGGAGAGCGTCGAGATTCGGAGGGGCAGGCCCTTATTGGCTTTGCCCTTCCTTTATCCAGCCTCTCTTTAACTCCCCAAAGCGATAAACACAAAGGTGATGCCGGTTACGGGCCGCCCGGCGCCGGTACGATTTCTTGTATTCTCTGTTTTTATTCGTTGACCGGATGATTAAAATGCGGATAGATATGAGTAGTGGGGGAACAAGAAATGAAAACGGTCAAAATCGTTTACTGGCAAGAAATAGATGGTATGTGGGTGGGCCACCTCGAAGCATACCCGGATTATATGACCCAGGGTCAATCCCTTGATGAGCTGAAAGAAAACCTCAAAGACATCCTCGGTGATCTGGAGAGTAAGCAGATTCCGCTCGTGCGAACTCATGAAGACATGGCGGTCTGATGAATAGAAAAGACCTCGTTAGAACCCTTGAAGAGCGGGGTTGTACTCTGATTCGGCATGGCAGCAGACACGATTGGTATCAAAACCCGGTAACCCGTATTTGCCAACCCATACCCCGCCATCGAGAAATTAATGAGCGTCTCGCAAAACACATAATCAAAATGCTCTCCGATTAAGATGCTATTTCGAGAATGATGCATGAAACTTAAAAGTCCCGACATGACCCCCTTTTCCGATTTACGAGACCATGCAAGGGGTTAATCCATCTGGACACCATTCCTCAAGCCGTCCGGCATTCTCTATTGCATTCACACATGATATAGTGTAAATAAGTGTGTAAAGGTTGAAGGAGGCGCTTTATGGCGACAAATCTGGCTATTGACGACAATCTTCTTGAACAGGCCCGAATCATTGGCAAACATGCGACTAAAAAGGGGGTGGTTACGGAAGCGCTTCAGGAATATATCCAACGCCGAAAACAGATCGAGGTCCTCAATCTGTTTCATTCCGTCGAATACGATTCCACCTATGATTACAAAGAACAGCGAAGAAGGCCGTGAGAGTCCTGGTCGATACGTGTGTCTGGTCCTTGTCGCTGCGGAGGAGCGAGGCTGTTGACAGACCGGAGGTATCCGAACTGATAGAGTTGATCAGGGAACTGCGAGTACAAATCATTGGGCCGATACGGCAAGAGCTGCTAACAGGAATCAAAAGCCGTTCCCAGTTCACCAGCCTTCGCGATCATCTCCGGGCATTCCCCGATCTCGAACTGACAAACCCGGATTACGAATCCGCAGCAGAGTATCACAACCTTTGCCGGAGCAAGGGGGTCCAGGGTTCAAACACCGACTTTCTCATCTGCGCCACAGCGGCCCGCCACAAAATGCCCATCTTCACTACAGACGCAGACTTTACTCTCTTTCAGCAACACCTGCCCATCCTGCTCCACCGGCCCCGTTCCACATAAGATGCTTAGTCAAGTTGCTTTCGGCGGGTTCACCCGTAAAGCGCCAGAATGTCATAAATCAAGATTTTTGACACAAGCCTGCACCTCTCTGATATCAAGGGGTTATCAATGTCATAAATTAGGGACAAAACAGGCTATGAAAATAGGGTATGCGCGGGTTTCCACAGAAGACCAAAATCAAGTAAATAGCTCCTTTTGGTTCTATCGCTTCGCGAGGGGCAGGGTGCGGCAAGATATTCACCGATAAGGCCACGGGTACAAACACCAAGCGGCCAGCGCTGGAAAAATGCCTTAAGGCTCTCAAGGCTGGTGACGTGCTGACGGTCTGGAAGCTTGACCGGCTGGGCCGGTCACTGCGTGACCTTATCGCCCTGCTGGATGATCTGAAAGCGCGGGGCGTAGCCTTCTCCAGTCGTTAACGGAAGCAATCGACACGGAAACACCTACAGGCCGCGCCATGTGGCAAATGGTCGGGATACTGGCAGAGCTTGAACGGTCGTTGATCCAAGAACGGACAAAGGCGGGCAGGGCGGCGGCTGTGGCTCGTGGGGTGCGCATGGGCCGCAAGCGGTTGCTATCCGCGCAACAAGTCTCCCACGCCCGCAAGCTGATAGAGCAGGGTGAAGGCCCTGACAATGTGGCCCAATCGCTCAACGTCTCGCGACGAACGCTTTATAGGGCTTTAGCGGCCTCTGAGTCGTAAAGCAGATTACAATGGAGGTATTATGGGGCTATTTGATAAAGTATTTAATAAGGCAAAAAACATTCCGCAGCGCGAATGGAGTCTTCTATCTTTGGCTATATCGAAAGAATATGAAGCTATACGACCAACATTTTTTGACTCATGTAAAGAAGAAATGATTGAATTTTATAAGAGAGGCAATTTTCCTATTAGACCTAAATCTTATTCTGATGACGTTCAAGGCATGAATATTAAAGTTTTTCAACTCATTTTATCATCGCTCCTGATTGGTAAAAAGAAATATATACCACCGCATCACGGCAACCAGTTTGCCGATTTATTGTGGGCGCAAGTCCTTGGCAATCAACTTCTTCCAGCCGTTCAGCATGGCAAGTTGTTATTTCAAAAAGGCGACACTTTCCCAAGACTGTTTACATTTTTTTGTCATGTTGCCGAAGGTATTACGGGCGAGCTCAATCCGGCAGATGGGATGTTCTTACTATCCACTTTTGGCGATATTTTTTGTGAAAACTGTTATAGGACGGTTGCAACGGCCTTTTCTGACACTGACGTAGAAAGCACAATACGAAGCGAAATGATAATAGTAACTGATCAAATAAACATTATTTCAAAACGGTTCGATGCTGAAATCAAAAGAATGACTGATCAATAACAACAATGAATGACAGAAACGGCAGGCCGTTTGTCTTTTTGTCCAGTATCTCCACTTTGGCACCCTAGGAAAATTGCGGCTTTGCGGGCCGCTTTCCGGCACACACAAGACAATTTACGCTCAATTGTCCAGTTATTTGGCAGCGACATTTTATGGAGCTTACAAAATTTTTAAATCTGAGAAGAGACTTATTTTAAGTCTTCCCAAAAAAACCAACTTTGATCAATAACTCCCTAGCAGCGAGTAACATTTCTGTGGGGTTTTCCAGTTCCTTGTGAGGATATAGCTCACGTTGAAGGAAGTCGACTTCAATTGCCAGCGTCATTATATGTGCAACATGGAGAGATAGTAACGACTCTGACCAGTCACGATTAAACATTGGTAAAACCGAAGCAACAACGCGTCCATCTACCCCTTCTGCGAAGCAAGACAAATACTCATCATTTGCGACGTGGCATATCTCGCTGAGACGCCCGTAATTCATTTTAAGCCCGAATGGCAACACGGCTACATTCGGCTATTTTTTAGGTGATTTACCCTTTGTGCTGGAGAGGTTCTTACGCAATTCAATAATTCTTGCCAAGACTTCCATAAACTGCCTTGTAGTGGCAACTGATACGAAGTAGTAGCCGGATTGTATTAACTCCCATATTATTGTTGTTGACTGTATAAGGTTGGCCGTCAAAGATAATCTCTTTGATTGAGCTTCAGTTACTTGGCCATTAGGTTCATGTGCGCCTTGTTCTACTAGTTTAAATAGAACAGAGCAAACTATGGAGTAAGCCTTTCGAAGCTCGTCAGGAATTGTTTGTTGTTTAACACTTTTAGATGCTTGAGTGATATGTTGTAATAATGGGCAATTTAAGTATTCGACCATTCTATTTTCTCCTTTTCCCTCCGTAGTTTTTCGGTCAGTATGAAAATCTCTGCCATAACTGGACAGTACAACAAACTGTCCAGTTTCGCTCGCTGTTTTTACTAGCTTTTTTGGCTCGCCGGCAATTGTGCCGTTTTAAGCGGCGCGAGGCCCCACTTGGGGCCGTTACCGTCGCGCCAGTTGGCGGCGCGAGGAGGGCCGGCGCGGCTTCTTCGTGACGGCCTTATGCGCGGCGGGCCAGGCAAGATCCGGCAAGGCCAGTTTGAGCGCGGAATATGCGCGAGGCGGCGGCAATGACCGGCAAACCCATTTTCAACGGTTCCACACCAGGGCCCGGGCGGCGGTCTGGGCGAGTTGAACCAGCCAGTAGGGGAAAAAACCGGCTGCCACAATCACTGCGGTCGATACCCCCGCAAGCAGCTTCTTGGGCAAAGAGACGAAGAGGGGCGGAAGCGGTTGGGCAGGTTCCAGCAGGTAGGCGGCCTTGATCACCAGCAGGTAATAGTAGAGCGATACAACCACGTTTATCATTGCGATGATAACCAGCGCCATATAACCTTTTTGAATGGCCGCCACAAAAATGAGGAATTTTCCCGCAAACCCTATTGTCGGGGGAATGCCGGCAAGGCTGAAAAGGGACACCATAAGGGCCAAAGCCAGGATCGGGGAGCGCCGGTGAAGCCCCGCCAGTTCTTTTATCTGCAGGTTCCGGCCGTCGGAAGCAAGTTCCACAACCACCATAAAAGCGGTGAATTTCATTAACAGCAGCGCAAGCGCATAGAATATGACGCCTGAATACCCCGCCGGACTTAAGACCAGTATCCCGAGGAGCACATAGCCCGAATGCGCTATTGTCGAGAACGCGAGCAGCCTCTTGAGGTCTTTTTGCACGATGGCCGCGAGGTTCCCCAGGGTCATCGAGACAACGGACAGGACCACCAGTGCGTGAACGAGGTAAACGCTGCCCTGCCCGGCAAAAGCCATCACCCGCAGGATAACGGCGATCGCGGCGACTTTGGAGGCCGTAGCGATGTAGGCTGCGACCTGGTTCGAAGCCCCCTGGTATGTATCGGGCGCCCAGAAATGAAAAGGAAATACCGCCAGTTTGAAAAAAAACCCGCCAAGGGTGAACAGCAAACCGATTACTACGCCCGGCCTGTTGATTATCCCGGGCAGCTCCACGGCCATATCGGCAAGGTAGGTTGTGCCGGAGGCGGAATATAGAAGCGCCATTCCGAAAAGCATCACTGCCGAGGCGAAGGTCCCCACGAGGAAATATTTTATTCCGGCTTCCAGCCCTAAACTCTGGTTTTTCCTCAACGCAACCAGGATGTAGAGGGAGTAGCTGGAGACCTCCAGAGATATATAAATGGAGAGCAAATGATCGGCGCTCACCAGCAGCATCAGCGCCAATGTGCAGGTAAACAGCAGGAAATAGAACTCATGATGACGGCGTTCGCTGATATCGATCATGTCGCCGCATATGCTGATAATAAGAAAAAGTCCCAGCGAGAGCAGCGTCTTGAAGACCTGCGAGAAAAGGTCCACCCTGTAGGCCCTGATGAAAAGACGGCCCTCCATGCCTGCTGAAACCAGGCAAACCATTATTCCCACAGAGGCGATCAAAAGAGCCGTCAACTGCACGCGGCGGCGAGCCGCCGCAGCCGGATTCGGTTCGGCCACAAATGTCGCAAGCAGGAAAAACAAGCCTGCGGCAAAGTAAAATATTTCAGGGCCGGCAATTATCCAGTTCATCTTAACAATCCACTCATGAAAGGAACCGATGCGGTCCGGATGACGTCGAAAAGAAAAGAGGGGTAAAGTCCCAGGATCAGCAGGACCCCCGCCAGTATTATCCGGGGAATCCCCAGCGACAGAGACATATCCGGCAATCTAGCGTAGCGCTCGTTTTCAGGGCCGTAAAAGGTCCTCTGCACGACGCGCAGCATGAAAAGAGCGGTTACAACCAGCGCCAGCACGGCAATTACGCCAAGCACGGGATAAGTTCTGAAAGCCGCTATAAAGACCAGAAGTTCACCCCAGAAATTCGCCAATCCGGGCACGCCCATACCCGCGAAGGCGGCCACTATAAAAAACGCCGAGGCCACGGGCATGATCCGGCTGAGGCCGCCAAGTTCCGGGATAAGCTTCGTATGGGTCCTGTCATAGATATAGCCGACTGAAGAAAAAAGCAGGGCGGTCATAACGCCGTGAGCAAACATCTGAAACACCGCGCCGTTCAAACCTTCGACGGTGACCGTCGACAGGCCCAGGCCCACTACCCCCATGTGCGACACGCTGGAGTATCCGATCACGTACTTTAGATCGGTTTGCCTCAAACCGGCAAGCGCGCCATAGATTATTCCCGTGGCGGCCAGCACGGCCATGAGCTGCGCCCAGTAAATCCACCCCACGGGGCAGAGCATAATGGCCACCCGAATCACCCCGAACGCGCCTATTTTCATCAGGACTCCGGCGTGGACCATGCTTACTCCGGTTGGAGCAGCCACATGTCCGACCGGCGACCATGTATGCAAAGGCCAAACGCCCGCCAGGATCCCGAATCCCAAAAACAGCAGCAGGAAGGCGAATTTCTGCGCTCCCGGACTGAATAGTCCCGGCTGCATCAGCGAAACGAAGGAAAACGTGTTAAGGCCCGACTTCGCCCAGAGAAAGATGATCGCAGGCAGAATAAGGGCGCTCCCCGCCAGAAGATAGAGGGTCAGCTTCATGGCCCCGTATTCCTTTCGGGTCGTGCCCCAGACCGCTATCAGCAGGTACATTGGAAAAAGGGAGACGTCATACCAGACGAATATGAAGAAGAGGTCCATGCTCATGAAGAGCCCGAACACCCCGGTCACCAGCAAAAAGTAGAGGGCAAAGTACTCTTTTACCCTCGTCTCCAGTTCCCACATCGTGAGCACGCCCGTAAAGAAGACGATGCCCGTGAGCAGCAGATTGGGCGCGCTGAATCCGTCAACTGCATTGAAATAGTTGATGCCAAGAGAGGGAATCCACTGAACGTTTTCCACGAACTGGAGGCCGCCCATGCCCTTGTCATAGGCAAAAAAAACGTACAGAGTCAAAAGCAGCGTAATCCCGGAGAAAAAGACGCTCACCTGCTTCATCAGGCGCTTTCGCTCCTGCGGGATCAGCATAATTATCAGCATGCCGACGGCGCAGCTTACCAGAATGGCGGAAAGGCAAGGGAATTTGGCGGGGTCGATGTGCATCGGCAAATTTTTCCTCAGATTACCGGAAAGAAAAAGTAAATCGCAAGCAGGACCATGACCGCGAATATTACTAACAGTCTGTACTGAATCATGCCCGACTGCAAAAAGGCGACTATCCGGCCGCCCTCGACCGTTCCTTCAGCGAGTTCATCTATACTTCGGTCAATTACCTTGTTGTCATTCTGATAGCAGAGGTAGGATATGCCCCTGTCAACGACCAGGTTCACGAGCAGCCCGTAAAAATGATCGATGTACCACCGCTCGGAGAACAATCTGAACAGAGGCGGAATCTTCTCAACGAAACCGATTTGCTTTGCGCCGCTCCTGCCGAATTCCACCCACGCCAGGACCGCTCCGGCGACTGCAAGACCCAGCGCCGCCACATGAGACCATGCAAAAGGTCCCCCTTCAGCCGCGCCGCCGGCCATGAGCCCGGGTTGGAGAAAATTTTTCAGCGGATTTTGGAAAAAGCCCAGAATGACTGTAACGGCCGTCAAAATAAGCAGAGGCCATGCCATAACCCAATAGTGAGATTCATGCCCGGCTTCGCCGATATCAGCGTTGTGAGAAACCGGCGCCGGGTCGAGCTTTCCGGAACTGTTCGCCGCCCGTGGCAGCACCAGGATAAAAATCAGGCGGAACGAATAATAGGCCGTAAGGAAAACCCCTGCCAGACCGGCAACCAGCCAGGCGGGGTTGGGTAATTCGGCAAGCGAGGCCATTACAGCCTCCTTGCTGAAGTACCCGGAGAGCGGAGGAAAACCGGAAAGCGCCGCCGCCGCCAGAATTATCGTAACGGTTGGGACTATCATCCGCCTGGACCCGAGACGGCCCAGTTCATAGACGTCGTTAGTCCCGTACCGGTGAATGAAGACCCCGGAGCAAAGGAAGAGCAGCGACTTGAATCCGGCGTGCGCCGTGAGATGAAAGACCCCGGCGAAATAGCCTCCCGCGCCGAGCGCCATTATCATAAACCCGAGCTGGCTGATGGTGGAATAGGCCCAAACTTTCTTGATGTCCCGGCTGACGATGGCCATAGTTGAGGCCAGGACCATGCTGATCGTGCCGATTGAGAGAAAGACGGTCATCGCCGTCTGAGACATGCTGAAAAAGGGGAAAAGCCTTGCGAAGAGGTACACGCCGGCCGCAACCATCGTCGCCGAGTGCAGTAGCGCGCTGACCGGGGTGGGGCCTTCCATTGCGTCGGGCAGCCAGGTAAGCAGTGG
>PLSV01000312.1 GCA_003165235.1 Syntrophobacteraceae bacterium | reverse complement strand
ACGGGGCTGCCTTTCGAAATCCAGTGCCCCCCTCCTGCCGAACTCGCGTTGGGACTCTGGCAAGAGTATCCCGCGGGCTAACCCGGCGGCCCTTTGCATTTTCATCCTCAAGAACCTCCCGTAATTACCCGATACATAGATATCTGACAAAAATATCTTTTTTAACAAGCCCGGCCGCCAAACATCCCATGCACCTGGGATGCTTGGCTTCGGCAGAAGCCAAATGCTGCATGGAAAGGAGCAAACCGTGCCGGATCAACTTGAAGTGATGAGTCAAGCTGCGCAAAGAGCGACAGATCGGGAAGGAAAATATTTGACCTTCTCCTTAGACCGGGAGGAGTACGGAATCAGCATCCTCAAGGTCAAGGAAATATTTGGGATGATGCGCGTGACCCCTGTTCCGCAGACTCCGGAGCACGTGAAGGGCGTCATTAACCTTCGAGGAAAAGTAATTCCGGTGATCGACCTTCGCACCCGTTTTGGAATGAGCAGCATCGAGTACACAGAGCGCACCTGCATCGTGGTGGTCGAGACCGATTCAGACAAAGCGAGGCTGCATATAGGAATCGTTGTGGATTCAGTTTCGGAGGTCGTGAACATCAAGGGATCGGACATCGAAGAGACCCCTGGGTTCGGGACCACTCTGAACACGGACTACATCCTTGGTATGGCTAAAACAGCCGGGAGCGTCAAAATCCTGCTCGATATCGATCGAGTGCTGGGCGCAAGTGAAAAGGAGCTTACCGCAGAGGCCGCCTGAGGACTTGAGTGAATGTAGGCCGTCGATGGGACCGTCTCGGGCGCGGAAATCGGTCCCGCGCCAAAGCTGATTTTAATTTTGAGTTCCTGAGGGAAGGAAAGCCATGTCGTCGAATAAACTGAAATTGAGGACAAAACTTTTGTTGGGTTTCGGAGTCACGATTGTGCTGGCGGCCATAGTGACATTTATTGGCGCAAGCCGCATGGTCCTGCTGAATGACAAGCTAAACCTGATTGTTCAGGTGCGGATGCCTCATATGAACATGCTCTATGATATCATGAAAGAGTATGATGTCATTGCCCGGTCGGCGCGGAATATTGCCCTTACCTCCGACGAGGGCGTCAGGCAGAAACAGAAAGAGAATCTCGCCAGGGCTCAGTCTGAGTTAATGGATACCCTCAACAAACTTGAAAAAACACTGACCACGGACAAAGGCAGGGAAACCTTCGCGGGGATGAAGGAAAATCTGACCGCTGTGACGCAACTGTCGGAAAAAGCCGCCGCCCTGGGCGCCGCCAATAAGCATCAGGAGGCGGCCGATATTATTATTAATGAAGTTCTAACGCCTCAAAGCAAGATGTTGCAACAATTGGAATCTTTCGCACGTCTTGAACAGGAACTGGCCCATCAGGATGGTGAAGCATCCGCAGAGGCCGCTTCCGGCGGCAAAATACTGCTGCTCTCCCTGGGGACCGCAGCATGCGTACTGGGGCTCCTGATGGCCTTTTTCATCACTCGTAGCATTACCGGACCCATCAGCCGCGTCGTCGAGGGCTTGACCGAAGGCGCCGATCAGGTGGCTTCGGGCTCTGCCCAGGTTGCATCCGCCAGCCAGGAACTTGCCGAAGGAGCATCCGAGCAGGCGGCATCTATCGAGGAAACCTCGTCGTCTTTGGAAGAGATGGCCTCCATGACAAAGCAGAATGCTGCAAACGCTAACCAGGCCAACGATCTGATGCATAAGACCAGGCAGGTCGTCGGTCAGGCCAACGGCTCGATGGCGAACCTGACCGCCTCCATGCAGGAGATTTCAAAAGCCAGTGAAGAGACCTCGAAGATCATCAAGACAATTGACGAAATCGCTTTTCAAACGAACCTGCTTGCGCTCAACGCAGCAGTTGAAGCCGCCAGGGCCGGTGAGGCCGGAGCGGGATTTGCGGTTGTCGCCGATGAGGTGAGAAATTTGGCCATGAGAGCTGCCGAGGCGGCAAAAAATACGGCCAGTCTGATTGAAGGGACAGTCAAAAAAATAAAGGAAGGCTCTGAAGTTGTCCGGAAGACCAACGCCGAATTCTCCGAGGTGCAAACGAGCGCCGCCAAGATGGGAGAATTGGTGGGGGAAATCTCAGCGGCGTCAACTGAACAGGCCCAGGGGATCGAGCAGATCAGAAAAGCCGTGACCGAAATGGAGAACGTGGTTCAGCGCAATTCCGCGAATGCCGAGGAATCCGCCTCCGCCTCTGAGGAAATGAGCGCCCAGGCAGGACAAATGAAGCATTTTGTGACGGAACTGGTAACCATGGTCGGAGGCGGCAACGGCCATTCAACCGCCGGAGGCGCCGCAGCATTGCGGAACAAGGCCGCATCGAAGAAGGTCGCAAAAGGGCCTGGAATGATCGCAGCATACGAAAAGAAAGCAAATGGCCTTCAAAGGGCGGCCGATGGAAAAGCTCCGGTCCCTCCCGTTAAACACATTTCGAGCCCGGAACAGGTTATTCCTTTTGATGATGCGGAAGTCCGGGATTTTTGATCTCGGGACCGATTATGAGGGTAATCGATTGACATATTTTGAAAAAATTGGTAGGTAAGATTTTCGGGACTATGCCGTTCTCAAGCCAGTCAGTGGCTTACAGGGGCGCCGGAAGGCGCCTTTTATGTTTTTTGTTCTACGCTTTTGCAAGGCGGGCGCAAACATGGGACACGACAACGACGGACGCATTATAATGGAGGCCAAAGGCATCCAGGCCGCGATTGAGCGCCTCTCGGGGGAGATAATAGCCTCGAGCAGGGACCCAGGCAAACTTGCGCTGGTAGGCATTCATACCGGCGGTGTGTTTCTGGCCAACAGGATTGCGGCGATTATATCAGACAAACTGGGTGCCCCTGTGCCTGTCGGCACACTTGACATCACCCTCTACCGGGACGACTGGACGCGCCTGCACACTCAGCCCGTGCTGAAGGGAACAAACCTGCCGTTTCGTGTCGATGACCTGGAAGTTGTCCTTATTGACGACGTGCTCTACACTGGAAGAACGATCCGCGCCGCCCTGGACGCCCTTATCGACGTCGGCCGCCCAAGGCGGGTCCAGGTGGCGGTGCTTGTGGACAGGGACCACAGGGAACTGCCCATCTGCGGCCAGTTTGTGGGGATCGCCGTGGATACCAGCGCCGAAGAACAGGTAAACGTTCTGCTTTCCGAAAAGGACGGGGTGGACAAGGTGGTGGTCGAAGGGCCAAAAGGACATCCCGGGGAAGCCATAGCCTGATATTCGATCTCCGCTGCCGGTTCTAAGGGCGCACGGCCGATTTGTGTTTGAAAAACCCCGCCCGGCATGCTAAAGATCAAAAGTCGAGCGGGAGTAGCTCAGTTGGCTAGAGCATCAGCCTTCCAAGCTGAGGGTCGCGGGTTCGAAGCCCGTCTCCCGCTCCAACTTTACAAAAATAAGGTTCTCCGTCCCCCACACTATCCCCCACATCAAGCGTTAATTTCGCTGTATCTCCTATTCTCGAATTGATTTTGAAGCCGATTTTCCCTTCTCGAATCAAACGGCCACAATGAGAGTTCGGGATACCCAGTTGCTGTTTTTGCGAGTCCTGCCAATCGGAAAAAATAGCCAAAAAGAATGGCCTTAAAACCGGCTCATCCGGCTAATGAGTACCTC
>PLSV01000125.1 GCA_003165235.1 Syntrophobacteraceae bacterium | reverse complement strand
AGGTGGGGTTCCCCGACCGCTTACGTCTTGGCGCCATGGTGATCATGCCCGATCATTGGCACGCATTGATCAAGCCGCAAGACAAAGAAGTGATTGAATCCATCGTCGGCAGCATAAAGCAACGGGTATTCCATACTTCAAGACGAGACGGCGGCGCAAAAAAGATCATTCGTTGGCAAAAGCGGTTTATGGACCATCGGGTCCGCAACGAAGAAGATTACCTCCAACATCTCGAATACATGCGTTTGAATCCGTACAAGCATCAATTGGTAAATGATGAAAAGGAGCCATGGCGATGGTGGTTCGTACATAAAGACCCTTTTGCGTGATACGAAGAACGCCGCCGTGGAAGGCGGAACGCCTACCATCGTGATACGGAAAGCGCCGCCGTGGAAGGCGGCGCTACCATGGGGAGATGAAGTAAGCTTCGGAATGGCGCCGATTCAAAGCTGGACGGTAGCGCCGCCTCCCACGGCGGCGCTGTACGTTTATGATTTATTTTTGGGACTTCGCCGTGACAGATTCACCGTGGCGGGTTTGCCGGGATGAGGGATGTCATTTGCCGGCAGCATCCGCGGTTTGGAAAAATAAAACAAAGAAGACCAGGTGGAAGGAGGGGTCCCCGGAATAGGGGATTGCACGATTATTGAGCTATACGGGACAAGGTTCTAAGAAAAAATACCTCGATAATTCCGTCTTATGCTAACAACGGTGCTAACAAGTGGGGAAAATCGAGCCCCCAAATGTATCTGCATTGGTGTTCACCTGTCCCGGCAAAGATTAAGAATGGGACGGCAAGCAGGAGCGCAAACTTAGGATTCGGTGTTGCGAACATCGAGGCTAAGAGTCTTTCCGTTGTCGTCCGGAGCACTTTGTTGTGGCAACCGATCTTTGCGCCACCTCGATCAGCGACCGAAGCGCTTCGTTAACGGCTTTCCCGGTTGGAAACGCCTTTGCTACATCCGGGCTGAGAGGCGCCAAGTTAGCCCCTGTCCGATAATCTTCCAAATACTTCCCCCGAACACCCGGCCCCAAGTCCTCACGGCGATACTCCGAACGCAGTTCGTCAATTTCATCCTTCTTCGTAGATATTCCTTTCCTGTAGATGATAACTCACAAGCACCCCAAGAACCATTGGGTGCAAGGCATTGAGGGAACCATTCCACTCACAGGCCGGTGAGCGTTGGCCATATCCATATATATACTAATATTCCTTTTGTCCATTCGGTTTATCTTGCGGAATTGAAGCTCAAAGGCGGGAGGATTCCGGGAGGCTGGGCGAGCATCGTCTTGTCCGACCCTGGCGGACCGATCATGAAGAAATTATGTGCGCCCGGAATTACATGCCTAATTCCGGGAGGGACAGAAAACGGCATATCTTTTTTACCAGTTTATCAGGGATTTCCGTATGTCTCGGGACCGCTTCGCAATGGCCCGTTTTCGGGTTGCACAACAGAGAATGTTCGCTGCCCTCTCTTTTCAAATAGCACCCATGTTTGCGAAGGCGCCTCAAGAGCGCGCTTCTTTTCATTGGATGACTACCACTTCACGGATTGCCTCGGCTGGGATTCCGCGCAGAGCATCCTCGCGACGGTCTTCGAGAATTAGGGATATGGCTTCGGCCAAGCTGTGAAGAGTCTCCGGAATGTTGCGGCCCTGCCCGTTGGCTCCGGGTATCTCCGGGCAATAGGCAATAAACCATTCGCCTTCTTGCTCGATGATTGCTGTAAATTCATTGTGCATGATTCGAATCTCCCGCTTTCTGGCGCGACTTTCTTGCGAATGTAACTCATATTGACATAAAAACAGAAGGATAACAACGATACTTGCTGGACCGTTCAGAGCTCCGGTTGGGAGGGTAGCCGCCTTGGCCGCATCACTCACAATTCAGATGGCGACTCCTGGCTTAGATGTCCATTTCAGCCCTGAAATTGGCCTTTTAACTTACATTTCGCACCTGCTGAGCAGATTTGTATAGATTTTTTCTGTAAACGCGAGAAGTGCGCCGTTATTCTTACGCGAACATTGCGCAAATTACTTCAGAACAGTAGCCGCCGGAACCGAGCACATCATGAATGCTGGATTTTGGGTAAATCCCACCATACGTTGCGACGGACGTCACTTATGATTCAACTCTCGGAAGATTATCAGGAGCATTTTCTGTGCCTGACCACCGCCACCAGTCCCATTTGAGGCGTTCATAGACGCTGGCCGGCACATCCGGCTCAGGATTTCTTTATGCAGGGTAGTGACTCCTCTGATCTCGACTTGTACGGATTCCGCTCCGCTGGTGATCTCACTGCGATGAACGTTACGGAAGAAATATCTGATATTGTCCCAAGTGGGCTTTCGAGTATTCATCCCCTGAGGCAAAATGGGAACCTTCTCTATTTGCCTCTTGGCCATATTTGCCCTGATACTGCGCTCCATAAGCGTCATGATCATCAGGGCCACAAAATACAAAAACATGATTGCCTCGATCCGGTGCGTTTTTTTCAGGTACACAGGGGCAATCTCCAGGACCGACTTCTGGGTGTAAATGCGCTTTTCAAGGAACGGCTGCCGTTTGTAATGCTCCAACACCTCCGCCGCTTTCAAGGAGGTGTTGGTAATAAGAGGAAAGATCCCGTCTGTTTTTGAAGCAGCTTCCACTGCCTGTTCGTCGATTCTAAATTCAAGCCTGTGCCGGAACTCCCATTTGTATTCATACCGTGTGTGGATTCCCGGTCTGCCCGGTCAGAGTTTCAATTTCACCTGAGTGCGATCCGTAAATATCCTGGCATGGATAAAGGTCTTGGTATCCTTACAAATCCTGTTAACCCCAGCCTTGATTTCCTTTTTCGTTTTGAGATGGCGCCTGTTGAGCTTCCCCGATAGCTCTTCAAGGTTGCGCAGGGCGGTTGCTATCTTTTGCTCCCTGCGGCCCCTGTCGTCCTTTTCCTTTCCACTGCTGTGGACCCGTATTATGCGGTAGCCTTCCTTTGACTTCTTATCTTCAAAGGTCCTGTATTGAATAAACCGGCCTTTCTTTCGGGAGTCTTCTATCTTAAAGGCCATCTCCCACGGGATTTGCTCCGTTTTTACACGACCATAGAACTCCTTGATTTCTTTTCTATCCTTGGGGACAAGGGTGATGAAGTAGCCCTTGTTCCTGTTGATATGGGCCAGATTGTCCTTGCTGCACAATTTGCAGTCCGCCACATAAATGAAGTCTTGCCGCTGCAAAAGTGATCGCAGAGCGTTCCAGTTGGGAATGTGGGTCACATCATCATTGGTATTGCCATCGAAGAGATCGAAACATAAAGGCACATGACCGTCGGCGGTTATGTTCAAGCCAAAGACGATTTGTTTGCAATCGGGGCGGTGATCCTTGTTGAATCCCAGTTTAGGCTTTACCGCGTCCGGATCGTTTGTCGCGTACGCCCCGATCAGTGTTATCGATGTATTGTCATTGTGAATTTGCTCTGTTAGCAGTTCGTGGGCCTTAATGGCGTTAAGCGTCAGCTCCGTCATCAAGGAATGCCGGTCCGCTTGGAAAAGGGCCGACAGATCCCTCGCCAATCGATCGTCATTGAAAACAGCCGCATGGACCGGGTGTTCAACAAAGCCGTCAGAATAACTCGATATCCATTCTTCAACTTTGTACAAAGGTTTGTTGCAGCAGATGATATTTTCAACCAGCAGACCGAGCCCTTGAGCGTGCTCCACGAGGCATTTGCTCGATCCGGGCACATATTTTTTGAAGACATTGTACAGGTCGATCGATGCCATATAGTGATTAACGAGCGGGAGGACATCGACCTTGCTGAAGTGTGCCTGGATCAACTCAGCCATTCCCTGAGATCCCGTTATCCGGGGGTATCCTCGACACAACCGTGCCGGGACGGACCGGCTGCGCTCATGAGCTGCTTGCTTATGCTTGGCAAAGCCTTATCGTGGAGTCGCGACATAGAGGATATCCCCAGACGGCCTTTATCGATCTGTTGGGCTTGCGGGTGTTATCATTTTTCCCTCTGCCGGTGGTCGAGCCCAGGTAAAGCCAATTGGCAGCCCGATAGCAGGTCCCTTTGAAGTATTGCGTATCCACGAATGTCTCGAGCCAATAAACGGGGTGGTGATAGAGGGCCTGGCAATCTCGGGAAATGAACCTGGAACATTTTGCCAAAAGATGTGAAGCCAGATGCGGGACCCGTACCCACGGGACAATGAGAAAACGAGTATTATAGGCAAGCAGATGCAAGTTGCTCATGCGTACCTGTGCGCTCCACCCGATAAAACGGTCTCTGCAACTGATATGCCTGGCAACCGAAGGCCATGTGAGGCAGGCCACCGGGCGCCCCCGGGCAAATGCAACATACTTCAGATGTTCACCGACGGGCTGTACGTAGCCCAGATAATGAAACTGAGCAATCAGTCCGTCATGAATCTTTTCCAGTTCTGTTCGCCTCACCTGGCGCAGCACGATGGGTTCCAGGTGTTTCAAGTCTGTTTGGAGCGGCGTCTGGACAACTTGCACGCCTGCAGGTTTTTTGCCGTAAGAGTCGGGCCTTCTTGGAACCGAGCGCCGCGGCGGCAGAGCAATGTACCCCTCAGACTCCAGCCGTAACAAGAGTCCCCGGCAAATCATCTCCTTGGGATATCCATTGGACTGCACCCAGTTCCATGTTTTGCATATCCTTCGGGATAAGGCAGTCCGGTTATCATCCGGATTGGTTGCGATCAGTTCGCGGATAAAAGAGATACCCCAAAGGTAATCGATCTGCCTCTGTAGTTTAGAATTGTGTCCATCGGCCATCGGATACATCAACCAGCCGCTGAACGTAAGGAAAAAGTGATTCCTACAGGGAGGAACTGCAAAGATCGACACGCGGACTATAATCCAAAACTTCTCTTCTCCAGGTGCGAAATGTAAGTTAGAGGGGGAATTATAGTGCGCATTGAAACTGTATTCAATACTGCGGCTTCCTTGGGGGCAGCCCCTGAATAGAATCGGCTTTACCCTGAAGTGCTCAGTAATGCGTCCATCATCGGACTGCAATTGCTGTTTTCTCTCTTCTCTCCAAGTCCTCTGAAGGTCCTCTTCGACCTTGAGGGCGGAAATGAGGTGCGTCGCGTCGCTATGTGCATCAGGGGTATGGCAGAAAGGCAAGCTGGTGTCGAAGAGATGTGGATGGAAGATGATGTGGTCCTTTCAAGTTGCGTTTATCCGATAAGTCATTGATTCTATATACTTTTATGATTATAGGGATTACATATAAAAGCATTGTCCTTGGGGCATGGGGTTGTGGAGCATTCGGCAACGATGGCCGTGAAATCGCCGAGTTGTTCTATCAGGCGCTCGAACGGAACTTCAAGGCATCCCGCGTACGCCCAACTCGTATGACAGACACTTCAGGGGATGCCTTCCGGGCTATGCATCACTCGTCGCTAAGGGACGCCCGCGAGAGCGTTTCATCAAACGACTGTTTAGTGTTGTTAAGAAGTCTGTCATACGAGGGGGGCTACAGACGGGTTGTTTTCGCCATCGTGGATTGGTCTCGGGACCGAAGGTTCATCGGTCCATTTCAGGAGGCTTTCAGGGTGAACTGAGCTGAGGGGCTCATCCGAACCACTGTTATTCCTGCATTACCCGAATGACGGACTCGGTTTTGAGCCAGTCTGCGAAACCGGCTTCATCCATTTCGCTTGATGCCAACGCCAGCACCGCGGCCACGGCTTCTGCTTCTGAGGCCATCAGTTCCCATCCATTGAGATCAAGAAAAACGTAGGCGGCCAGAAAACCTGTGCGTTTGTTGCCATCCACAAAAGGATGGTTCCGAATAACGCCGAAAGCATAGGCGGCAGCCAGATCGAAAACGGAGGGTTCACCATAAACCGCTTGATTTTGCGGAAGGGCAAGGGCCGATGACAACAGACCGGCGTCACGGATGCCAAGGCTTCCGCCATGCTCGGCGATTTGTTCCCCGTGCATGGCAATGACAACCCCTTCGAGAAGCCAGTTCCAGGTCATTTCTTGGCAAGTTCATGCAGAGCGTTACGGTATTTAGTCGCGCCGCGCCGCGCCGCTTTCATTTGAGCTTCAAAGTCTGGGTCATAGGACGTGATGGCATAACCGTCAGGCGTTTCCGTTAAAAAAACACTGTCGCCCTTCTTTACCTTGAGGCGGGCCGCGGCCTCCTTCGGCAGAATAACGCCGGTTGAATTGCCAATTTGAGTTACGGCAGCACGCATAACTGCACCTCCTTGTTACACCATATGTTATAACAAAATAGCGTGCCGGTCAAGCTGCCTGTAGTAAGCCCTCCCCTAAGGCATTTTCTCCTCGCCTTTTAGCTGGATAGCACGCAACAACGGCGTTTCTCGCCGAACTGGTGGAGGTCAATGCAATTGGAAGCTCGGTTATTGGCCTCACCGAAAAGACTGAGAGAACCAAATACCAGGCGTCCCGCTAACGCGCAACGCGTACGGCTTCCACCAAATTATTC
The DNA here is from genome assembly GCA_003165235.1 of Syntrophobacteraceae bacterium. Taxonomy (GTDB): domain Bacteria; phylum Desulfobacterota; class Syntrophobacteria; order Syntrophobacterales; family Syntrophobacteraceae; genus SbD1. The sequence continues at coordinate 17,231 of PLSV01000125.1, read as the reverse complement.
TTGGCGCGAGACTCCCTTGAAGGGATTGAAAGGTTGAGGCGCAAGATATACCCGAGGGAGCCGTTGAAGAAACGCAGGCGGATACAGAGCAAACCTGAATAATGCATTAAAGTAATCACCAACAAACGCTTAAGCGCATTTTGCATCCAGACTCAACCAGAAAAGCTTTTGAAAACCCCCTAGGGTTGGTGACGTGACTGTTCCACTGAAGCCGCTGCCCGGCAAATCTGCATACTCGCCCGCCGCTTGCCTTGTCTCTATGCCAATCACTTATCGAAGGAGTTCGGACCGTATCTCATGTTTGCGGTTTATCGATGTAATCCTCGAGTCTGACAGAATTTTCGCCCGGTATGCGGATTCTCTCGAATCTGAATGGATCGGCTCCCAAAGGGATGGTTGCATCTATGCCCATTTTGTCGCTAATGCCGCCATCGCTTGATGGGTCGAGTTTGTTGCCCATCGCGCGCTGGACTATCATCGTATCGCTTGCCGCCTGGAACCGGGTCGCTATGGCCCACTCGACGTCTACCGGATCGAAGATATCCACATCTTTATCCACGACCACAACGCGCTTTATTTCCTGGCTGCTGCTGAAAGCAGCAAACATGGCGTTCTTGGGCTCACCTTCGTTTAGTTTGTCTATCGATACTACCACGTGGTAGCGGCATGTTCCCCCNNGCCTCCCTCGCGGGGAATCGCCCCGAGCAGCATGTGCTCCATGGTGGCGGGCACAATTGTTTGATAGATAGGCTCCTTCCTCCTGGTTATCGCGCTTACCGATAGCACGGGCTTTAACGAAGCCGGACTGTAGTACTTCGGGTATTCACCGAAAGGCCCTTCGATTTCCCTTACATCCGGAAGAATAGTTCCCTCCAGGACAATTTCCGCGTGCGCCGGGACTTCAAGGTCGACTGTTTCGCACTTAACCAGTTCGAGTGGCTTCCGGTACAAGGCGCCGGCAATCATGTATTCGTCGACACCGAAAGGAGTGATGGCTTGTGAGGAAAGCATCAGGATTGGATCAAGACCTATGGAAATTGCCACTTCCAAAGGCTGCTTCGCGGCTTCAGCCTTTCGCAGGAACTGCCACAGATGCCTAGGGAGAATAAGGATTCCAAGTCTGTTTTTCTCCAATACCTGCAAGCGATGAATGGACAAATTTCTGATGCCGGTCGAAGGATCTCTGGAAACCAAGACGCCGGCAGTTATGTAGGGCCCGCCGTCTTTTTCATGGTGTGTAGGGATCGGGAGCTTATGGAGATCGACCTCCGGTTCAATGACTTCCTTAACCGGGGCAGATTCTCTTTCTACCATTATATAGTCTCCGGGGTTTGATTGAGCGGTCGAGAATGTTTCGACCAACTCATCTACGGATACGCCTAGAGCACGCGCAAACATCTTGCGGCTGCTGGCGATCCCGGCAACAATCGGCATTGCTGTCCCACTGACATCTTCAAAAAAAACGCAATACTTGCCATCGGCTTTTTTGGCGACTGCCGCCAATTCGTGCACCAGCTTAACAGGCCGGTTCACTGTTTTTAAAATTCCGTCTTCTCGTAGAATTTCCAGCCATTCCCGCAGCGATTTGAATTCCATCGCATACCTCCTTCGGCTCTTCTCCAACAATTGGCGATGCGGACCTGTTGCTGTCTTTCCCCTAAAGGTGATAATCGCAATAATGCACCAACTTCTGCGCTATCATCCAAACTGCATGTTGAAATCGAATTTTTGCCCGAAAAACTTCCGCTGCAACCCTGAAACCTGTAAAACCATACGATTCCCGAGTGGAATACGCAAGTTATATGTCAATGGAACCGATTTTGGCAATTTCAGGACGTACCTCCATCCCCGAAGTTTACAGGTCGCTTCCCGCCTGCCCAAGTTGAGGGCGTCAGGCGAATAAGATACGATAGTAACGGGCGAGAGAAAAAGCCGACGCAACATGGACGCACCACTTCCCGGCATGAAAGACCACCCTGGCTCCAATCTTGAAACCGACACTAGGGAAGAGTTCAGCCACATGCCATTCGATTTTACAGGCAACCCTTCGGGCTTTATTCCATCTCTCCGCCTGGTAATGAAACTCGATCACCCCGTATCCCGCCCTTTGGGGGGCGACCGGCGGGGCGCTTCAGGTGTGGCAGGATGCTACTTTTGAGGCTGTTGTTGCTGGAAATCCGAATGAAGTAGGTGATCCGCTTCTTTTCGCAAAACTCGTACAGGTCTGGACCGGCAAAGGCCGCATCCCCCCGGAGCCAAAGCTGCCTGAATCAAGACCGGTAGCGCTCAACAAGAGGAGAAATAAGATCCATGACGCCATCGGCTGAGTGCGCATTTCCGGGTCTCAGTCTTGCGCTCAAAAGGTCACCTTTGTTGGTCAATCAAAATAGAGGATGGTGGCAGGCCTGCTCGAAGTAACCGTTAAAGGCTGCGCCCTCTTGGTTCCCGTGGACGGGATCTTCGGTGGAATCTACATCGATAACGAGCCGTTGTTTGTTTCTGCGCCGAAGGAGGGTGTCGGCGGATAGGCTGATCATATCTTCCAGGGCTTTCAGCCCCTTACCAATTGCGAGGATGTTGCTCTCAAAGCGAGAGAGCGCGGATTGGCCGGCGCCGCTTTCATGTTCTTTTCCCAAGGTCAGCCGAAGCGCCGGGTCCACTCTCAGGTGATTGGCCTCATTGCAATCCTCATAACCTGCCGCCACCTGATAGACTCTCTGGCGCAGCAGTTGGAGAAACGAATGATCCGTATGCCGAGGTGATCTTGGATCATCAATTTGGGACACGTCAGCTTTGAGAATGTTGAAGCGCTGATCGATCTCCCTCATGAGAAGAAAGCCAGTATCGCTGGTGATCTTTGGACCCTGAAAATCAATGCTGATGGAGCGGTCAAATTCCGGCCTTATGGCCCCTCTCTGCTTGTCACCAACTGCGCGCATAAAGCTTTCCCTCCTCCTTGCGAATTTGCCACATAATATCAGATAGTTGGGATGAACGCAGCATGATTCTCAAGCATGCTCAGGCATAATCCGGGACCAATTCTACATACCGGATGAATACGCTGGACCCGCCTGAAAACGTCTCACCGTTCAAAAGGTCCTGCCACCTAACGTCAAACCTGCCCTTTAGCCCGCCTCGAACCCGAGCAGCAGCGTGAAGTCTGGAGCGAAGCCGGTTGACACGCGCACGAGTCAAGAAGCTATCTATGGGGTCGCTAGGGGGACAAGACAGGGTTTTAATTAACCCATTAATGCGATGCTCATTTTTGGCTGGATTGGCTTCCAAAGCCAATTATGGCGCTTTATTGGTTTAACTTAGCTTGGTCGCTGCTCTCCAGTTATTCTCCAGTTAATTCCAGTTACTCGCCGGTTAGCGGGGCGCCTGGTTGTTGGTACCTTGATCGGCTTGGGGTTTGGAAAAATAAAACAAAGAAGACCAGATGGAAGGAGGGGGAGCCACCTGGTCTTCTCGAAGGAGGAAAGATGTTTTCTTTCCAATACTAATGATAACCTCACGGTCAGGTGAAATTAAAGCCATCAGAAGAATTTTTTTTAAAAATTTTCAATACAATATTTAATAAAATGAACCCGGCCGGCTCGACGAGGAGACACCCGCTCAGAAGACTCCGAAATAATTCTGCCGTAATTCGTCTATCAATGCGGCGTCCGGTTTGAAAGGAATGCATGGTGGGCGGGGCAGGGGTATTCTCAGTTCGTGGAACGGGGTCTCGCTGAGTTTCATGTTAAAGGCCTGCACCATCAGGGTTTCGAGGTTGACCGTATCCGCCATGTTATAGGCCAGGAGCGTTTCCAGTGCCCTTGCATTGCCTGTTTTCCTGTATTCGCGCCAGAGCAGCACCGCAAAATAGCCGTCAACGCCGTTGAGTTCGGCCCTGTCAAGCCCAAGGCTCCTCTCGCAGCGCTTCAACCCGCCGCCGTAACCGAGACTGCGCAGCAGGTACCGCAGATCGATGTGGATATGGTCAACTACCAGTCCGAAGTAATTCCTTATAAACGGCAGATCGAAACAACTCCCGTTGTACGTGATAAGGAGCTTGTATTTTTGGAGATCAAGGGCAAAGGAATCCAGGTTATCGCCATGTACGTAGTAGAATACCTCCCTTCCGTCATAGAGCGCTGCGGTCGTAATGTGATCGTAGGGCCCGCCAAGCCCGGTAGTCTCTATATCTAAGAAGGCGGCGCATTGCCGAAAGTCTGCAAAAAGCCTCCAGAGATGCTGCGGCGCCAGTGCGCCTGCAAAATATGCCGGATCAAGAGCGCATAGCCTTTCGCGGGATACTTCGAGGCGGCTGCGCAGAGCTTCGAACTTTCTTGGGCCGAAAGGCGTCCGCATCCAGGCATGTTCGTCGTGGAAAAATTCCCACGAATGAATTCCGTTTTGCCAGAGAGAGCGTTCCGTTTTGAGGCCGATCCCCGGCAGATGGACAAAAGTATGTCGCAGCATCGCTATCGGGAAACTCCACAGCCTTGCATTTTCATATTCCTGTCAGTCTCATACAAATTGCGTTCAAAAAAGTATTAAGTAATGTTTTTCAAAAGCGTGGGGAGCCTGGCCCCCCACACCCCCTCGCCGCTACGCGGCTCACTTTGGCGCTGCGGCGGCGGCCCCGCGCACGCGGGGGCTTGCCGCCGACAGCGCCGAGCGCTCGGCCACACGCGCCTGCGCGTGTAGCCGAAATCCTGGGGGGAGCGGGGGAAACTTTCCCCCGCTCAGTTTGGGGTTATCAGGCTCCTGATTAATGCAACTTGGTCTCAGTCGCTACGCCTTCCGAATATCCGGAGCAATAGGAGAAACAGGTTTATAAAATCGAGGTAAAGCCGCAGAGCGCCGATGACCGCTCCTTTTCGCTCCTCCTCAGATCCGGAAAATCCGGCGTAGGCCATTTCCTTTATTTTTTGTGCATCGTAGGCGGTCAGCCCGACAAAAATGGCTATGCCCGCATAGGTTATGAGCCAGTAGAAAGCGGGGCTGCGGAAGAAGAAATTAACGAAGGAGGCAATTATTATGCCGAAGAGACCCATCATGAGGAAACTGCCCATCGAAGTCAGGTCGCGTTTGGTTGTGTATCCATAAACGCTCATGGCGGCGAAAGTTCCGGCGGTTATGAAGAAGGTATTTGCAATCGACGCTTTTGTGTAGACAAGGAAGATGGTCGATATAGTCAGGCCGTTTAGAAAAGAATAGGCGAAGAACATGAACAGCGCGGTTGAGGACTGGAACCTGCCGATTGCGGCGCTTAGCGCGATCACCAGGCCGAGTTCGCCGACGATCAGGACTATCATGATGATAGGATTTCGAAGAAGAGAGAAAATCAGCCCACTGTTGACGGCATATAGAGCGACAATCGCAGTGACCGCCAATCCGAGGGCCATCCAGTTGTACACACGGCGAATGAAATCGGTTTGGACAGTTACCTGTTCCCTCTGAAAAACTGTGCTCCTTTGCATTGCCTTCCCCTTTCGGAATGATTTTATGAGTTCTCTATGATTTCACATCTCAAATTATAACTTATTGTTTGCGGCCTGATTTTGCAAATATTTTAGAAAACGTTTCGAAACCCCCGGAGTCAGCGATGAAGGATCTGTCAGAATACCGAAGCGAGTTCCCGATCACCAAAAATTTTTGCTTTCTCAGTAATGCCGCCGTCTCGGCGCCTCCGTTGCGGGTGGCAAAGGCCGTGAGCGACTTGATGCTCCAGTTCGCCAATGAAGGCCTCGTGCGTTATCCTGATTGGATGAAAAGGGTGGACAGGACCCGCTCGCTTTTTGCACGGCTTATAAACGCGGACCCCTCAGAAGTCTGCTTCACCGCAAACACATCCGAAGCTCTGAGCATTGTAGCAGGCGGAATTTCGTGGAGACGCGGCGACAAGATCATTGTGCCCGTACCCGATTTCCCCTCGAATGTTTATCCCTGGGTGAATCTGGAGCGCAACGGGGTCGAGATTTGTTTTGTCCGAAAAAACGAGGGCCGTTTCGGCCTCTCGGACATCACGGCCGCGCTTCGTTCCGGAACGAGACTTATCGCTGTGAGTTCGACGGATTTTACGACCGGGTTCCGATGCGATCTGGAAGAATTGGGCGATTTTTGCCGGCAGAACTCCATCCTGCTCTGTGTAGATGCGATACAAAGCCTGGGGGCCATACCTTTCGACGTGAAGAGCTGTGGCGTTCACTTCCTGGCCTGCGGCGGTCACAAATGGCTGCTGAGCACGATGGGAATCGGAGCGCTCTACATCTCCAGGGAAGTAGTCGATCTGATTCACCCAATCCGGGTCGGATGGCGAAGTGTTGAAAATGAGGAGGATTTCTATAACCTCGAACTGAAATTGAAAGCCGATGCCCGCCGGTTCGAAGCCGGGACACTCAACCTTGCCGGGATCACCGCTCTTGGAACGGCGCTGGAAATGCTGCTCGAAATAGGGATCGAGCGCATATTCGAGAGGATTTCGGGTCTGTACGACGTAATCTCATCGGAGCTTGGAAAGAGGAATTTCCGAGTCATCAGCTCGATCGCACCCAGGCACAGGTCGGGAATCCTGAGCTTTGCGCCCGATGATGCAGGGAGACTTTTCCGCTATCTTCTAAAAGAAAAGGTGCTTGCCGCTCAAAGAGGAAACGCGGTCCGGCTCTCACCTCATTTCTATAACGATGAAAGCGACATCGAAAGGTTCTTTGATGCGTTGGACAACTACTGAGCAGGAAGCAGGGAGCAGGGGGACTGAGGACTGAGGACTGAGGACTGAGGACTGAGGACTGAGGACTGAGAACGGAGGACGGTAGTGAGCGGTGAGTGGTGAGCAGAAAAAGCAAAAGAAAATAATTCGTCTTGGTTCTATCGCTTCGCGGGGAGCAGTGAGAAAGGCAGTGAATAGTTAATCGTGAATGGTGAGCAGTCAAATCCTTCAATCCCTCAATTCCTCAATCCCTCAATCCTTCAACCCCTCTTTCCCTTTATCTGTGTCTATTCGTGTTCATCCGTGGTTCACAATCCCTCAATCCTTCAATCCCTCAATTCCTCCTTGATTAATGTGGCGGAATTTGTTCTACTGCTGACATATTAAAGCGGGGATTTGAGCTTAGGGTTCCTATGATTTAGCCTTGTTAAGCCTTTGGGAAATCATTTTTAACTTATGTTCAGAGCCGTGTGGGTCTAATAAGCTGGGGTGACAGGTAGTCTTTAGCCACGGCCTGATCCCCTGATGCTTATGCTGTTCTTTGCCGGCGTTGCGCCGTCTTTCACGACCTGAACGATATCAGGCCTCCCGCGAACGCCCCGTCTCTGGTCATGGACAGTGATCATAGACAGGTCAGGAATGGATAGCGTCGAGAATGGCGGCGGTCGGCCTGCCCGCTACGCGCTCGCACGACGCGGAGAGGTTATTCTTTTCGGTAGGGCGCTATATAAACCTCTAATAAGAGGTATGACCTGCTACAGCCCCTGTGAAAGAAATAGGGCGATTTCTGCGAATTGAATTCCAGCAACCTGATGAAAAGTGTCGCCGGGGGGCGCTCGAAGCCAAAAGGTGGAGTTCGGGAGCAGAAAAACAAAGGAGATGCCGTATGAGTGTTGCAGATGCGACTCCCGCAGTCGATGCTGTCGAACATACTAAAGATTTGGATAAAAGACCCGGTGACATTGCCATTTCCACCTGGAACGCGTTTGAATCATCCGGTGCTTTGAGCAGGACCTGGAGTGAGCCGGCTAACTCGGAGGCGGACGCCGGTGAGCCTGCTGCTGAGGCCTGGCATACTGAACCGGCTTCGACGGCGCGTATTCTCCGGGTTGTCTTCGAATCGACAGCCGACCCCAAGGCCATTGCGGCCGTCGCCGGCGGCTGCTACAGCACTCCGTTTGACATTCTCGGGCTGCACGATGTGACGCTGCCTGAAGGGCCGGGGCTGGTTGTCCGCACTTTGCAGCCGCAGGCGCGAAACGTTTCCGTGTTGTGTTTCGGCGCGGAGCATCGGATGCAGTGCGTACATGCTGACGGCGTGTTTGAAAGTGTCTTCTCCGGTGAGACCGAGATTTTCCCTTACAGACTCTCGGTCACCCTGCATGACGGCCGGACGTATGTGACCGAAGATCCCTACCGGTTCCCTCCGGTCCTTACCGACTACGATCTGCATCTTTTTTCCGAAGGCAATCATTTTCGGTTATACGACAAGCTTGGCGCGCACATCATTGAGCACTGCGGCATGAGAGGCGTCCATTTCAGTGTGTGGGCGCCCGGCGCCGAGCGGGTGAGCGTGGTCGGAGCTTTCAACGAATGGGACGGACGGCGCTACTGCATGAATCCTCGAGGTGTGAGCGGTCTGTGGGAGATTTTCATTCCCCATTTGGCCCAGGGGGATTTGTACAAATTTGAAATTAAGTCCCGCCGTGGGGGTTACATGGCCTTAAAGGCAGATCCCTTCGCTTTTTCCACCGAGATGCGCCCAAATTCGGCATCCGTTGTGTGGGACCTCAATCGCTACGAATGGGCCGATAGCGAGTGGATGCGCGGACGTAAAGAAAGCCAAAAATTTGAAGCGCCCATATCCATTTACGAGGTGCATCTCGGCTCATGGAGGACAGCGCCGCACAAGGACCTCGGCCATCGCTGGCTCACATACCGCGAGCTGGCCGAGGAGCTGGTGCCGTACGTAAAGGAGATGGGCTTCACTCACATTCAACTGCTGCCTGTTACGGAACATCCTTTCGACGGGTCGTGGGGATACCAGCCCATCGGCTGCTTTGCCCCTACCTCACGGTATGGAACTCCGGATGATTTCCGGCGCTTCATCGATACCGCGCACCAGACCGGCCTGGGCGTGATCATGGACTGGGTGCCGGCGCACTTTCCCAAAGACGGCCATGGGTTGTCGTTTTTCGACGGCACGCACCTCTACGAACACGCAGACCCGCGCCAGGGCGAACACCAGGACTGGGACACGCTCATCTACAACTACGGGCGAAACGAGGTGTGCGCATTCCTTCTTTCCAACGCGCTGTTTTGGCTGGACAAGTATCATATTGACGGCATCCGGGTCGATGCGGTGGCCTCGATGTTGTACCTGGACTACTCGAGGGAGCAGGGCCAGTGGATTCCAAACAAATACGGCGGAAGGGAAAACCTGGAGGCGGTGGCTTTCATCAAGCGCTTCAATGAGCTTGTGCACCAGGAGTCACCGGACGTGCTGACGTTTGCCGAGGAATCAACGGATTGGCCGATGGTTTCCCGCCCGACTTACGTGGGGGGGCTGGGCTTCGATCTGAAATGGAACATGGGTTGGATGCATGACATGCTCGAGTACATGCAAAAAGAGCCTGTCCACCGCAAATATCACCATCACCACCTGACCTTTTCCCTGCTTTACGCCTTCACCGAAAATTTCATACTGCCCTTTTCCCATGACGAGGTGGTGCATGGCAAGGGTTCGATGCTCTCCAAGATGCCGGGTGACTACTGGCAGAAGTTCGCCAACTTGCGTTTGCTATACGCCTATATGTATGGACACCCCGGCAAAAAGCTGCTCTTCATGGGCAGTGAGTTCGGACAGTGGAACGAATGGAACCACGATCAGGAACTGGATTGGATGCTGCTGGATTTTGAATTCCACCGGAACCTCCAGCAGTATGTAAAAGATCTGAACAGGTTGTACATTTCCGAACCCGCACTCCACGAGATGGATTTCAGTTGGAAGGGGTTTCAGTGGATCGACTTCCACGATATTGACCAAAACATTGTCTCATTCATCCGCAGGGCCCGGGACCCGAATGATTTTGTCATAGCAGCGTCGAACTTCACGCCGGTGGTTCGCCACGGCTACCATATAGGAGTACCGGCGCCAGGCGTTTACCGTGAACTGCTTAACAGCGATTCGGGACGCTACAGCGGCAGCAATACGATCAACCTCGACCCGGTCAGATCGGAACCCGGGGAGTGTCAGGGGCAACCCCATTCGATCGTGCTCACCCTGCCGCCCCTGGGCATGATCTTCCTTAAGCGCGAAAAAGAAACGCAGTGCGACTAGATATTTTCAGTAACTAGTCCCGGCCGGGATTGCCCTGGGAAGGCTAAACTCGCCTGGAGCCCCGGCTGCGAAGTCAGGAGAATAGAATGTACATTGTCCAAATCGCTTCGGAGTGTGCCCCGGTCGCCAAAGTGGGCGGCCTGGGCGACGTGGTGTATGGCCTCAGCCGCGAGTTGCAGGTGCGCGGCAACAATGTGGAAGTAGTTCTGCCCATGTATGACTGCATGCGCTATGATCAGGTCTGGGGCCTGGAGAAGGTTTATGATGACTTGTGGGTCCCCTGGTATAGCGGTTGGGTTCATTGTTCGGTGTGGTGTGGCGAAGTGCATGGCCTGCGCTGCTATTTTATCGAGCCGCACTCGCAGGACAATTTCTTTAACCGCGGCTGCTTTTACGGATGTGAGGATGAGGCCAGGCGTTTTACCTTTTTCAGCAAGGCCGCACTGGAATTCCTGCTCAAGACCAACCGCCGCCCCGACATCATCCACTCCCACGACTGGCAAACCGGAATCGTTCCGGTCCTGCTCTCCGAGATGTACCATCGCTCAGGGATGTCGAATCAGCGGGTCTGCTACACCATCCACAATTTCAAGCACCAGGGCGTCACAACTGAAGATGTGCTGTGGGCTGCCGGTTTAGGCCGTCCAGACTACTTCATGCACGATGACCTCATGCGCGACAACTTCAATCCAGGCGCAGTGAACCTGATGAAGGGCGGAATTGTCTATTCGAATTTCGTTACGACAGTTTCGCCGCAGCATGCGTGGGAGGCGTGCTACACCGGCCAGGGTTTCGGCCTGGAACGAACGCTGCAAATTCACCGCGTGAAATTCGACGGCGTGCTCAACGGCATAGACTATAACGTATGGAACCCCGAGGTTGACCGCCATATCCCCGCTCATTACAACATGGAAACCGTCCAGGAGAAATACCGCAACAAAGAGACCCTGCGGGACAGGCTATTGCTGCGCAAGGCCTACAAACCAATCATTGCCTACATAGGCCGGCTGGACCCGCAGAAGGGCCTGCACCTGATACGGCACGCGCTGTTTTACTGCTTGCAGCACAATGCCCAATTCGTACTTTTGGGCAACAGCCCGGAGATGGATATCAACGCCTATTTTTGGCATCTCAAAAATTATCTCAACGACAATCCGGACTGCCACCTGGAGATTGGCTACAACGAAGAACTCTCTCACATGATTTACGCCGGCGCGGATATGCTCATCATGCCAAGTTTGTTCGAGCCGTGCGGTTTGCCACAGATGATCGGATCGAAGTACGGCGCCATACCCATCGTGCGCGCCGTGGGCGGCCTGGTGAATACCGTGTTCGACCGGGACTATTGTGGCGACAGACCGCCGGAGGAGTGCAATGGATATGTCTTTAACCAGACCGATTATCCTGCCGTCGAATCGGCGCTGAACCGTGCGATAGGCCTGTGGCATCACTATCCGGACGAGTTCCGCCAGCTTATTCTCAACGGAATGCGGCATGACTTCTCCTGGAGCAGCCCTGGCGCCAAGTATCTGGCAATTTACGAGCACATCCGCCAAAAATAAACGGGAATGGAAAGCATCGAACGGCGTCTTGAGCGGTCGATCTTCAATAGAATGAAAGGAATGAATATCTGCCTATGAGCGATTTGCCCGAATACATTGACGGCCTGCCGAACATTTCGGGGGCAGAGCAGTTGTGCGCACAAGCCATGAGCGCCAACAAAGGCAAGGCAATCTACCTGCATGAGAGCGGAATTGATTTTGGGCGCATCCGGAGCGCGGGCGCCATTGCGCTGCACATGCACCAGCCACTCATCCCGGCCGGCGGCGCCGACCTGAGCACAGCAGAAATTATCAGCAACCTCAAATACATGATGGATAACCCGGGGATTGGCGACAACCACAACGCTTCGGTTTTTATATGGTGCTACAAACGCATGGGGGAGTTTATTCCGCAGTTGATGAATGAGGGCAAACAGCCGCGCGTGATGCTCGAGTACTCCGGGACTCTGCTGCATGGCCTTCGCAAGATGGGGGCAAACGATGTTTTCGACAGCCTGAAGACCATCACGCTCAACCCCGGCTATCGGCGCGCAGTGGAATGGCTGGGGGCCCCCTGGGGGCATGCCGTCGCTCCTTCCACCCCTTCTCAGGATTATCGCCTGCATGTCAAAGCCTGGCAAAATCACTTCGCCTCCATCTTCGGCTTCGAAGCCCTCAGCCGCGTACGCGGCTTTTCTCCCTCGGAGATGGCTCTTCCAAATCACCCCGATGTGGCCTATGAGTTTGTAAAGACATTGAAAGATTGCGGCTACCAGTGGGTGCTTGTCCAGGAGCATTCCGTGGAGCGGCCCGAGAACGGCTGGGCGCCGGAGCGCAAGCATATCCCGCATCGGCTCGTTTGCCGCAACTCCAGAGGTGAAACGGCGAGCATCGTCGCCATAATCAAGACGCAGGGGAGCGACACCAAACTCGTCGGCCAGATGCAGCCCTACTACGAAGCCAAAGGGCTTTCACGCCTGGAACTCGCAGGAAGACAGATCCCGCAGCTTGTCACGCAGATCGCGGACGGCGAAAACGGCGGTGTGATGATGAACGAGTTCCCGTCCAAGTATATGGAAGTCGTTCGCGAGTCCTCAGGTTCTGATGCGCCCATGGTGAACGTCACCGAATACCTGGAGTATCTCTTCTCGCTTGGCGTAAAGGAGGAGGATTTTCCCGCTCTCCAGCCCATTTTGCAATTTCGCATCTGGGAACGCTTCAAACCCGGAGACGGTCCGGAGAAGATGGAGCGGGCCATCGAAGAACTCAGAAAAGAAGACAATCGTTTCCACGTGGAGGGCGGCAGTTGGACGAACAATCTTTCCTGGGTGCGCGGCTACGATGATGTGTTGGGCCCTATGGAAAAGGTCAGCTCCCTTTTCTTCGAAAAAGCCGTCAGGCAAAACGTCTCTCCCGATGAATACAGGTATCGAAATGCGCTGTTCCATCTGCTGACCTCGCAAACAAGCTGCTATCGCTACTGGGGCCAGGGAGTGTGGACCGACTATGCCCGGGAAATCTGCCGGCGGGCGCATGAAATTCTCTCCTTCGACTTTTAGCTCCATTGGAGTAAGGTTTCCATGAGTGAGATGCTTGAATATTACAATGGTCTTCCCAATCTATGCGGTTCGGAAGGGATCGTTGAAGGAACTGCCCGCGCCGGCCGGGACAGTCCGGTTTTTCTCCACGAGAGCGGGATTGATTTCGGCAATGCCCGGGGTTGCTGCGCCATTGCGCTGCACATGCACCAACCGCTCATCCCGGCCGGAGGTCCGGGGCGAGGGAGCGCCATGCGCCATGAACCGCTCATTGGCAATCTCCAGTACATGCAGGAGAGTCCCTACGAAGAAGACCGGCACAACGCAGAGGTTTTCCGCCGGTGCTACAAGCGCATGGGTGAGTTCATTCCCCGGTTGGTGGATGAGGGCAAAAACCCGCGGATTATGCTCGATTACACTGGCGCCCTGCTGCATGGGCTTCGCCAAATGGCGGCCCACGATGTGATCGACTCCCTCAAGACCATCACCTGCGACCCGCGCTATCGAAGGTGCGTGGAATGGCTGGGCGCTCCGTGGGGCCATGCCGTCGCTCCCTCCTCGCCGTCTCGAGACTATCGCTTGCATATCAGGGCGTGGCGACATCATTTTTGCGCCATTTTCGGGCAGGAGGCGTTGAGCCGGGTGCGTGGATTCGCGCCCTCGGAGATGGCCCTGCCGAATCACCCGGATATGGCTTACGACCTTGTGAAATCGGTCAAAGAGTGCGGCTACCTCTATATGATTGTCCAGGAACATTCAGTGGAGCGTCCCCACGAGGGCTGGGGATCCGAATGGCTGCATATTCCCAATCGGCTTGTGTGCCGGAATTCTAAGGGCGAAGAGATCAGCATCATTTGCCTGATCAAGACCAAAGGCAGCGACACCAAGCTCATCGCCCGGATGCAGCCCTATGACGAGGCTTATTCCCAATGCCGTTGGGACTATGCGGGGCGGAAAATCCTGCCCATGGTGACGCAGATTGCCGACGGCGAAAACGGCCATGTCATGATGAATGAGTTTCCGTCCAAGTATTGCCACGTGGCGCGTGAAGCTTCGTGGACGGATGTCCCGCTCGTAAACGCGACCGAATACCTGGAGTATCTCTTTGCTTCCGGTTGGAAGGAAGAAGACTTCCCCATCGTTCAACCCGTCCGCCAGAAACGAATATGGGACCGCTGCAAACCAGGGGACGGCCCCGAGAGGCTCAACCAGGCGATCGAGGCACTGCGCAGGGAAGACCCATCGTTTCATGTCGAGGGCGGCAGTTGGACGAACAACATCTCCTGGCTTTACGGCTATGACAACGTGGTTGGGCCGATGCAACAAGCCGGCGACCTGTTTTACGAGAAGGCTGTCAAAGGCTGCGTCCCCACCTGGGAGCATCGTTATCGAAACGCCCTGTTCCACCTGCTGGCCGCGCAAAGCAGTTGCTTCCGCTATTGGGGACAGGGACGCTGGACGGACTATGGCATCGAGATCTCCCGCCGCGCCATCGAGATACTGACGCACGACTTTTGAAATGCGGCCGGATGCCGGAGAAAAGCTTTTTTTGACAGGATTGACAGAATTAATACCAAGTTGCGCTCCAGTTGAAGCATCCGACATGGGTTGGAAGGTTCAACGCGAACCCGATCATAGTGAGGGTTCGGGGGGAAAGCTCCCCGAGCTTTTCAGCTTTTCTTGGTACTCACTTGAACGCAACTTCGTATAACAGGATTAACTGAAACGGGCGGTTCGAAGTCCTGAGGATAAGATGAAATGCTTCTACGTTCCTCTCGATCCTGTTGAATTCCACCTGGAACCGACCGGCAGGTCAAGGCGGTTCCCTTAACGGCCGCAGAAGGAGGGGGCGGCCCGGACTTTCCGATGGATCGCGTAGATTTGCCTCGTGGTTGCCTGTCGGGTTCATTTGCCGGTTGGGTGTAGATATTATGGCAGTATCAGGCTGCTTTTGGTCGAACACGGACCATACCAGGGGTTACAACAGTAAAGGTATGGGATAAGCTTCTCGCCATGATCGTGAACAACAGAAGATACAAGCTTGGCTTTGCCGGCAGGAGATAAACCAGGAAGCCGCATAAGTATAATCCCCCCGGAGATGCGACGCAATCGATAGACCAGTTCACCGAAATCTTTATCTGCTGTCAAGAGCAGAGCATTTTTATCATTGGCGGCGGCCAATACTTCCTCATCGGAAACGCCAGGGTCCATTTCTGCAACATAAAGCAGTTCATGCCCGTCATCGCGTAGCCTTTGGACCACAGAGGAATCAACATTTTCATCAGCGAGAAAATTCATGAGCTAGTATCGCTTCTAGGATAGATCACATCTGCCCGTAAGGCTTCGGCGGCAAATGCCTGAGCTGCTCTGACCGCCTCTTCTGTCAGTCCGGGGTGTGCTTCAACGATCTGCTCAACTGTTTCTCCCGCCGCCAATTTCTCAAGTATTAACTCGACCGTGATGCGTGTTCCTGTGATGACGGGCTTGCCCATCATCACTGATGGATCGGATTTAATGAAGTTGGCTCTCATCTTGAATTCCTTCCGCTAAGAACATTGCACTGCGATTTTACCATTTGTACCGGCTGATGTTCCATAGTAATGGAATGACTGGCGGGTCGTTGCCTTCCCGTTTGAGAACACATTGAAATGGCGGAATCCAGCCTGCCGAATCGGCTCTCTCAAGTCCACTTAAACCGCTGCATTGGCAGGAAAATGCGCACCTGGAAACTCCTTCAGCATGATCTACGCCACCCTTCACCAGTATGCCATTTTTATACAGGGAAAGCATTCCCGGTGGGCGCGATAAAGCTTACTCCTTCGGATAGACGATACTTTCGGAGCAGGAGGTTGTCAATCAGAATGGTGAGACCATAAGTACGCAGAAGCAAGGGGTCAAAGGAGCGAGGGGTCAAGTCTGCGGTTGGCAGGTAAAAACTATCAAATGGATACTTGACCCCTCATCTGTATGGAGTCGAAATCTCCCGACGCGCCATCGAGATACTGACGCACGACTTTTGAAATTGTTCCCGCAGTGCATTATCCGCAGATGACGCAGATTTTCGCAGAGTCGCAATCCAGCAGTGCCGGCCGCATATACGAAGGACCCGTTCCATGCTCCGGGCAAGTGAGTTTCAGACTGGAAAAAATCAGGTCTTTCAACGCAAGGAGCGCGCTAAGGTTGATTGTGCGCTTGTGAAGTGAATGTTCAGTAAAGATTTGTAAGATCGACGGGGTTCGCGGCGACAACTTTACCAGGAACGAGCGACAGTCTTTTTGCGAGTCAGTGTTAAGTGTTGTCATGCACCCAAGATTCTATAAAACAACACTCGGTCACCGCCGCTCCCGTCGTAATTTTCGGCTACCGGAATACCTTCGATTCTCTTAGTATTTGGCTCCATTGAAAATCCAATACGGAGATGAAACGAAACTGAACCTTTGTTAACCGGTGAAGTAACGCAACGGAAAACACTTCGGCCAAACGTTTTTGACGCTTCAAAAAATCGTCCATAGAGCGCTGAGGCTATTCCTTTTTTCCTGAACTCCGGATGTACCCCTACGAAGTGAATATACGCTTCGTTTTCGAAGGTTTGTGACATGAATCCCACGAGGAACCCCACAATACTTCCATCGCACTCAGCGGCGAAGCTGGTTTTACGGAAGTGGACGAAGAAAAGCTTCGGCAACATATCGGCCACATTTCTGCCACTCCACCACTCGTTTACAACCGAGATAATGTGAGGATAGTCCGATGGCTCTACGTGACGTATCTGAATGCGTTCCATATATCACCTCAAAACGCGAAAACCGAGCCTGACCGACCCTAGACGAATAGTTCGTTTCGGTTCGTGAAGAACTAAAACTGAAAACTAAGAATTATATTACATTCGCGTCGTGTATATTTCAAGGAATTCAGCCTTTCTTTTTCGTTCATGAGTTTCTCTTGAGGATCTGCTTTTAATTAATTGAAGCATAGCCCAGGCATGATCGTCAGACCCCTGGAAAACTGAAGTATTTACTCCCAATTAACAGGATTAACAGGATTAACAGAAACGGGCGCTTCCAAGTCCTGAGGATAAGCTGAAATGCTTTGTGTATGGAAATGGAAAGGAGGAC
>PLSV01000202.1 GCA_003165235.1 Syntrophobacteraceae bacterium | reverse complement strand
GAGTTTCCGGTGTGGATTTCATGCCTGACCCCTCCTTGGTGGTCTCAATCATGGAATACCACTTGGGCGAGGCTCAAGAAGTCATGCTTTACGTAACAAATCCAGAAAACTTGCGTATGATCGATGACTTAAAGAGTTTATGTATCTTGCCTTATGTTGCAAGTCCCCCTAACGTGCCGAACAGATACGGGTATTCGCCACAAGCCTGAAGTAATCAGAATAAACTGACACATCGGTTACTTACGATTTATTCACGAATGGCTAGTAAAAACACGCAACATAAATCTGATCGCTTGGACACAGCTCTTCCTTTCCGATTGGCGAAAATCCTGGCCTTGAGAGGTACAGGATCTGCTGGTTGCCGGATATGGAATTAGAAGAATTACAAGGAGTTGAAGAAAACGCCCTTACAATGAGGTCGTCGTAAGTACATAGAAGAAAAACATAATTCGCCACCCGTAACATAAACAAACTCGCAACAGAACTTGCCACTTGCTGAAAAATCGACCTGGGACCAAAAAGGTCAATACAGGATTCCATCCGAAAAGGCTCTTGGAATGCCGAATGTCCATAAATCATACGGTATTCCAACCAAACACAAGTGGGAATGCCTATCAGACCATTTTGGGCAATTTCAAGACACACTTTTTTCCCCGCAGTCAATAGCTTCTCGGCTCAATGCAGGCTCGAGTTCCCAAGGCCACTCTCTCAATTTCTGGACATTAATTTGAAAGGTTCAATCGGGCAAGAGTTGCAAACAGGAATCAAGCCGCTTTGGTCGGTCTTTCTAAAGTTCCTGTTGCTGAAGCCAGAGCGAGAAAGCGAGTTAGGAGAAGGATCGGCAGGATGATTCATATTCCAGATAATCCGACGGATACGTCACCATTCTGTCTGCCCGTTCAAGCAAGTGGCGCTGATAGCTTCAAACTTGCTCTGTGCCTCATTCCTAGTGGGCTGGAGGGGGTAGATGCACGTATTGTTCATACCCAACACGACGAGATAATAGTCGAAGCCAAAGATGGCATAGAGGATCAGGTGAGAGCGATAGTGAAGGAGTCTATGGAGGCGGCGTTGGAGCAGATTGTCCCAAAGGTCCCGTTTGTGGCGGAAATCAGAGTGGATGAGGCTTGGGGGTGATATGCGAACCCAAGTTATACGTGAACCCCATCCTGAAGCTGTTCATTATTGCCAAACGCAACCTTTTCGAGTGTATTGTGTCAATTTTTTTAAAGCTGATCTAGCTGGCGGGAGTGAGTTTGGGATTGCATCGTGTAGGGTGAGTAAAGAGATATGCCTGAACATGGGTCTTTTACATGTGTCCACCCCTATTCCAGAATTAGAACTCCGGCTACCAGTTCACCCCATGACTTCTCAAATAGTTCTTTGCATCTTCATTGTCGAGTCTTGCCGCTGTTATCATATGGAATAAGCGAGCAAGAACGCGCGCTAATAAAGGGGTAAATATGACGACGCTCAATACTCTCTCCTTAAGAATCCAACACAAACTGATGGGCGCTGACACTAGGGAGCTATAGAAATATCCAGTGTGCCCAGGCAGGTTTGGGACGTCTTCAGCTACTCTATTATATGCTTAAAAAGGCAGAGCCAATTAAACTGACCCTGCCCCCTAAGAACACCGCGTGTTCAATAGCCTAAGCGTTTTTGGGACGTGAGACTATTGACATGGTTCCTCTGTAAACGTGCCGACTGAGTACCCCTGGGAGAAACCGGGATCGACGCCATTAGGGCCACCCGTACAGGTCGGGCAGTAGATAACGCTCCAGAGTCCATAGTAGGAACCGTCGCATGACTTGCCGTTCGTGTTGCATGTCAAGGTTATGTTCCAGGCGCCGCCTATTCGCTCCTCATTGGTTTGGGTTGTGGCCGGAATGTCCATGGTGCCGGACACAACCATTTGCAGTTGGTTCCCGATCTTCTGACCGGTGCCGGAATAATAAGCTGTAACCCCAGGGACGGGGCTATTTGACCCTGTGACGGCGAAATTTTTGCCATCAACGCCAAATATTGTGAGCTGTCCGGGAAAGTTTCCTGGTTGACCTATATAATCTGGACCGTTGGGGTTCGCTGTTACCGAATATCCATAATTTTGGCCGCAGATGGTCCTCCCTTTTAAATCAAAGGCATAAGACTGACCATTCATCGACAAAGTTACCACGAAAGCAAGCAGCACCATCATGAAACTCACTGCGAAAAAATTTTGCTTCTTCATTATTTCCCTCGTTCTGTAGGTATGGTTGCTCTCTAAAATGCCGGCCGCCGTAAAAACTCCTCGCAACGGATTAAATTATTCAGTCCCCTATCACCTCCTTCCAAGATGAGTCCGGTAGTAACCGGAATAATGCATCAAGGTGCGTGCTACACTTCTAAACCGCATTTGCGGGTCGGATCCTGCCCAAAAAACTTCTTAACTGAGACAATGCAACAAGTTGTATGCCTAAGCATCGGAACTGCACCTTAAGGGTCGGTTTCTGCCCGAAAAAAGTCCTGAAACAACCCTCTGCCTGCAAAACCATAACATTTCCCAATCGAATGTGCAAGTGATTTTTCAATGAGACCGATTTCTCCAGTTTCAGGGCACACTCCTTCCCCGTAGTGGATGCGCTCGTTCCCTCGCCCCAGCGTGTTGGATGGCGCTCAGGCGAAAAGCATGCGATAGCAACAGGCGAGAGGAAAACCTGACATGCACCTACCACCTTCGTGCATGGTAGACTACTTTTGCGCCAACCTTTACAAGCCGCCTGATGATCAAGTGCAAGAAGGCAAAAGGGGTCTGACCCAATGCCGTTAACATAACAGAAAAAGCTGTCCTTTCGCTCCCTTACGTGTTTCGGGTTGAGGCAGTGGTGATGCCTCCCGGTACTTACGTTTGTTGTTTTTTCGACGATTCTCCAAGCCGCGACTTTTCTTTCGATACTCCTGCCGATCCCTGGTGAATCGTCGATCTGGTTTATACCGGACGCGGTATTGTGCGCAACAACATACGGGCCATGGGGTCGGGCCAGGCTAATGGCTCGCTTTCTAAAGGAAAATATCAAAAACGCTGCCTCCATAGGCGCTTAGAAACACTTTTTTGGCCTCGAAATCATCACTTTAAGCCAATCTGCGATTCGCGGAGAGTGAATTCGTCAAATCCAAAATCCTGAGTTCATTCGGTCAGTCTTTAAGAAACGGGAGCAGAGCGTGAAAAAGGGAAAAAGTTAAGGTGGGGTCTCCTTTGAAATTGAAAGATTATGGTATGTAGGGGCTGCTCCCCTCTCCTATGTTACGCTCCGGAATCTTTCCGCTCTCCCTCTTTTGACGGCTTGCTCGACCTTTTGGCAAGCATTTCACGTACGGTAGGGATTAGATCATTAGGTATCTCTATGAATGTCTGTGATGAATCCNNCTTTTTACCCTGTCTTCGTCCCAGCCACTGGGAAATCTGCTCTTTTTCATGTTCTTTGCCTTCCTCGACGTCTGCGCCGATATGCCTTAAGTGGTTTGCCACTCAATTCGTATGCGGTGATCACAAAAACGCTGTCAGGTTCCGGATCCGGAACATATATCACCCGGAGCAGTCGGCCCGCTCTCGTCTGCCCTGTTGCAACCCGAGAGCCTTCTTGACCTGGACGATCCTCGCCCGGGTGGATCAGAACGTCTTCAACCTCGCCCTCAAACACCTGATGCCCGTAAATGTGAGGTAAACTTGTTTCCGGGTCAATGTAGAAGCGAACCTTCACTCACACTCCAGCATTTCGTCATTGTCGACATCAACTACAGAACCATACTTGTGAGGTGGCGGATTGTCAATGGCCGACACATGGTCGCGACCTGCAAGGGACACGCAAGCCATTACGGAAAGGTCAGGATTTCTTGCCCTGGACGTAACGAACCACAGAAAGCGGCACTTGCCAAGGCTCAGGAAATTCAACAGGTCTTGCCAAAACCTTTGACTCCATGCGCATTCAGATATGATCCGGGCATCCTGATTGCGGAAAGGATGGCCGCCGCAATCAGTACGCCAAACCTCGCATCTGTCCGGTTTTGTTCATTGCGGAATTTCAGTAATGAAGCGGGAAGGGAAGACGCCCGCGCCCCTTCTTATCAGAACGACAGGCAATGCCCGTTTTCGCGAAGCCATTTTCTTCTTGCCCGGTGTTCGGGAAGAAATTTCTCCACGAGCTTCCAGTATTCCGCAGAGTGGTCGTGGTGGACCAGGTGGCAGAGCTCGTGGACCACAAGGTAGTCAAGGACCGGTTCCGGCGACATGATGATATTCCAAGCGAAATTTACACCTCCCCTGGCGGAACAACTGCCCCACCGTGACCTGAGAGACTTAATCCTTACCGCGCGGGGCGTTACGCCGATTATTCTCATGTAATGCGTGACGCGCTCTTTAATTCTTTTCAGCGCCATATTCGCATACCAGGTGACCAGCAGTCGTCTTATAAACGGTGAGCGGGTCCGCGCGGGGATTTCCGGGCTTATGGAGACGATTATTTTTCCACGTTCACAGGATACCCCGGCGCTGCGTCGTTCACAGACTTCCAAGGTGTACTCCGCACCGAGGTAGAGCAGCTTTTCGCCCGGATTGAATTCCCGTACGGGCGGTTTTTCCTGTTTCCCCCGGTTCAGGTCCAATCTCTTGCGGACCCAGTCGGATTTCCTTTCAACGAATCCGGCTATTTCCTTGCTCGAGAGGCCTTCCGGCGCCGCCACAATTACCCTGTTGTCCGGATAAACACAAAGTGAGAGGGTCTTTCTCCTGGCGCTCCGCCTGATTTGCCATTCAAAATCGATCATTCCGGGATCCTGCTTTTACTCTGGTGAATTGGCAATTGGAGAGAAGGATGCCGGGGGTCGCTCATCCGGAGCTTGTGGACTTCTTTTGCTTTAGCCTTTGCCCCGGAGGGCAGTTGTTCAAAAGCCTTCCAGAATCGGCTGGAAGCCTTACCGATCACAGCGCTTCGTCCATTGAGCGAGTCTTGCCGGCCTTGTGCTCGGCCATTGCCTCGTTCGCCATATCAGCGAGTTTGTCCGGTGACCTCGCAAAAGCTTCACTCCATTTTTTCTCGTCCTCGATTTCAGCAAGCATCAGTCCCGCCAATGCATCCTGACGTTCGGGTGGAAGCGCGGAAACAGCGTCGAAAGCTTTCTTCAGCAGTTCGGTCACCTGTTCTCCTTTTTACGGACTCCACATGGAAGATACCGTTGGCAGCCGCAAAAGTCAATTTACCATGCACCCTGTCCCCTATTCACCTACTCATACGAAGTTGCGTTCAAGTTGNNTTCCCCGCTCTTTTCGGTTGCTTCAATTTGAGCGCAACTTAGTATCACCCATTCCTAATTCACCCTTCACCCTTCACCCTTCACCCTTCAGCCTTCCCCCTTCCCCCTTCCAAATGATAGCCAGCCTGGTCCAGGGCAGCCTCTATTTCCCCGATATGCTCGAAATTGCGCGTCTCGATTTCAAGTTCCACCAGGCTCTGGTCGATGGGCATGCCGGCCCCGCCCCGGTTGTGATAGATCTGAAGAACGTTGGCCTTCGCGCCCGCGATTACGCCCAGGAGCTTCGCCAGGGTGCCGGGCATGTCATCCAGCCGGACACTGAACCGCATAATGCGTCCGTTCCGCGACAACCCCTTCCGAATGACCCTGTCCAGCAGAGAAATATCGATATTCCCCCCGCTGATAACCAGTACGGCTTTTGCCTCCGGGGGGGCCTTTATCGTCCCGCTAAGCAGAGCAGCCACACAAACCGCTCCTGCCCCTTCTGCAAGTATCTTCTTGCGTTCCAGCAGCATAATCACAGCTTCCGCGATCCGGTCTTCACTCGCCAGGACGATCTGCTCGACCTCTTTACGAACTATGGAGAAAGGAATGCATCCGATCTGCCTGACCGTTATTCCATCGGCAATTGAGCGGTGCGCTTCGACCGTGATTCTTTCGCCGGTTTCGACGGCCCTGAGGGCTGAAGGACAGCTCTGCGCCTGAACCCCGACGATCCGAATTCCCGGCCTGCCGGCCCTTGCGGCCACTGAAATTCCGGCTGCTAACCCGCCGCCGCCGACCGGCACGGCTATCAGGTCCACATCCGGCAACTCTTCCATTATTTCCAGGCCAATGCTGCCCTGTCCCGCTATTATCGACGGATCGTCATATGGATGGATAAAGGTCTTGCCGTCTTTTGCCAGTTCCAGCGCTCTTTTTATCGAATCTGCAACGCTTAGTCCCTCAAGGATGACTTTGCCGCCGTAGCCGCGCGTTGCTTCCTGCTTTGAAATCGAAGCCCATTCAGGCATTACGATGGTGGAGGCCAGCCCTGCGCGGCTGGCGGCCAGAGCGACACCCTGGGCATGATTGCCGGCCGATGCCGCAACGACCCCACCCTTCCCTATCCGGTCAAGCTCAGTCAGGATCTTGTAGGTTGCGCCACGGATTTTGAACGACCCGGTTACCTGCAGATTCTCCAATTTCAGATAGACTTCGAACCCGGCCAGCCTGCTGAAGGTGGGAGAGTATACAAGAGGGGTTCGGATTACACGGCCCTTAAGGATGCCGGCCGCCTTTCGGATTTCGGCGGGCGAAATCACGTTTCAAACCTCGCGTACACTACGCTGATTATTAAATCCAAACCGTCGACCACCAATGAATATAAGATTAAGGGCTTGTCCCTAAATAAATCCTTTGCGCTCGCATCCGGCATNNCTTATTTACGGACAAGCCCTAAACCGGTTGTTTAGGCAGGATAAAAATAAAATCCGAGCCGTCTTGTCTCGGTTCGTACCACATGTCGCCTTCGTGCTTTCGGATGATTTCCCTTATCAGGTACAGGCCCATGCCGAACCCGTCTTTTGTCTCGGCCCCGTCGTCTATGTGGGTAAACTTGGTGAAAAGCCTGTCCCTGTATTCCGCCGGAATCGGATTGCCGCTATTGTAAACGTTCAATCGATAAAAAGAGCCGTGATCTTCAAAGCCGAAAGCGATCCTGCAGCATTTACCACCGTATTTTATGGCGTTTTTGAAAAGGTTTCTGAACACGGGTTTTAGCCACATCATATCTGCGCCGATTGGAATAGTTCCGCCTGGAATCGCTCCGAGCCGGTTGTCGATCACTATGTGCCGTTCCTCAATTTCATTGGACACCTCATCGAGCACCGCATCTATGATATCCTGCCGCAGATCCACGAATTCCTTTTTTTTGAGAAGCACACCCTCAAGAGAATGGGCGCTCCCAAGACAGTCCTCAGCCAGGCCGATAAGGTGCCGAACCCGCGCCATCAAATCCGAAACCGTGTTCCATACGGATTCGTCCATTCGTCCGAAGGAACCTCGCATAAGCAGCTTGAGAGTGGCGGCAATGGAGACAAGAGGTCCACGGATATCGTGCGACATGATCATCAGCATGTTGAGTATATGCTAGTTGAGATCCCGGATGTGCCGCTCGGATTCCGAAAGCTCCCGGTTATGTCTTTCGGCTTCCAGATATGCTTCCTGGAGCTCCTTCAAGCCCGATATGTCCCTGAGCGCCCCCTCCCACGACATGGAACCGTCTTCCTCGAACCACAGGGTTGCCGTAATGGAGCCGCTGAACACGGTCCCGTCCTTTTTTTTCAACTCCGCTTCATATTCTTTTAGAAATCCGTCCGCTCCGAGCCTCTCTTGGAACAGACGCCCATCGTCGGGATCGGAGAAAAGCAGGCACACATTGTCTAACCCGAGCAATTCCTCTTTGCTGCAATAGCCGAACAGCTCCACCCCCGCCTGATTTACATCGAGCAGTTTGCCGCGCCCGCTCGATATAAAACGCATGTCACCCGCCCCATCGAAAAAACGCTTATACATCATACCCACATGAAAATCTGAAACCTGAAAATCAGAATAAAGAGGATTTTTCTCTGTTCCATGGGCCATCTCGCATTCACCTCCGCAAGCCTTCCGCCTGCTCCAGCGGTGAGGGGTCACAATGGACCGGCTGGATAACATCCATATCTTTTGTTTAACATACTTAACAAGCAAATGGCAAAAGGCAATTAAAACCAAAAAACAAACTGTTCAGTCGGTCAAACCCAATGGCGTTAACTTAAGTAAA
>PLSV01000065.1 GCA_003165235.1 Syntrophobacteraceae bacterium | reverse complement strand
CAGTCAATTCATGGGATGGCGATTTAGCGCCATTCCAGAACCCTCCAGTCTATATAGGCGTTTTCGGTACCTATCCGAAGGGTAAACCGAATTCTGTAGGCTAGGTCGAGAAGGGGCTACACCTTGGTCGCCTCTCTCAGCTTGGCGATCTCTTTCTTCAATAACACCTTGACTCCGTCAAGAAGCCGCAACGAAAAAATGTGAATCTGCAACGCCTCCCGCACTGCCATTGACTTGTACTTCTTGTCTGTCTTGATTATCTGAATCTTGGACGTCTTACCTACTTCCCAACAGATGATCCGGGGGTACTGCGACGGTTTATGGCCATGTAAGATGTAGTTGTAGAATTTGTTCTCAACTTCCACGGATGCATACCGCTCGGGATTGCTCTGCTCATCTTCCTGGAAATGCACGATCAAGTCGGGCCCCGTGCCAGCATGGCCCAAAGTCTCGAAGCGCTTGAATGGCAGTGCATTTAACGCTTCCAGTTTCCAAAGTAGGCAGAGTACGTCGTTCTCATTCTCAGGCTCACGGCATAAGACCATAGGCATAGCTGATTCGTTCTGCTGGTAGACTACCCACCTTTGGTTCTCGGATTCCAAGTTCAGCTTTTTCGTCTCTAAGTCCTCAGCACCGGCAACGGTCTTGCGCTCCTCCTGAATGCGCCGGAACTTCAGATACTCCGCAGCTCCTTCAATCTTCTCGAAAATCTTTGCGACCGCCGAGCGGAACAGATCCGCCTTCCCTGAATCTACCAAGCCGCTGCGCGATATGTTCATCTCCGTCTGCATTTCATCGCAATCTACAATAAGACAGCATTTGTTGACGCCGGGCCGCGCGGTCCTCAGGTTGCGGCTGCCATACTTCTCCATGTCCAGCGGGAAATACGGAATGCCCCTTACAGACAAGATCAGTCCGGTATTTAGCTGGTTGCTATCAAGACCATAATTTTGGTCATCCCATGTATAGAACCCGTGCATTTTCACTAGGATGCTTTGGTTCGTACCGCTCAGGGTCATGCTCTGCTGCTCATTGACAAAAACTGTGCCCTTCTTCTCTTGGCAAAAGTGCAACTCAGGAAAACCGAACGACAAAACTTCGCTTTTGCCCAACACTGAGAGCACAATTTTCGGCGGGTTCTCTCGTGGTCTGGTGAACCCGGCGAATGTCCTGTGCAACAGAAACTTCTTGATTTCCTCAATGGTGAAGGGCTGTTCCTTTCGATGTGGCGGATGACCAAATACCTTAATTGAGCTGCCGGTTTGTTTACCCGGATCAGCCTTGTAAGTAAAGAGCCTCGGCTTGGGGATAAGCCCCTTTCCAATCGTGCTCCACGGCTCGTTAATATCAACCCGGATCGCCTCGCCGGAGCCGCTCCAGGTCTCGATTTCGATCCTGCGCGACTGGTAGGCTAGTTTTGAACCCAGTCCCTTCCAGGAAAATTCATCAGCCTTGATGCCTACGATGGTCGATAAGCCAAGCCCCAGAAATTTATCTAGCCGACCCGGATACTCCTTGTTGCCTGTGAAATCCATGCCACAGCCGTTATCAATAACCTCGAAGATGTGGCCCTCGTCATCAATGGTGTATTTCACTTTGATTTCCGTGGCTCCGACTTCTTTGGACCCCGCGTTGGAAATGAGCTCCCGCAGGAGGTCGAGCGGATTGGCACGCTCCGAGATGAGTTGCTTCATCAACGACAGCTCGTTGAGGATAGGGTCAACATCCTTGCTCTTGCTTTTGATGATCTCGCCGATCTCTGTCATCTCTACATCCTCCATGTGCAAAACGCTCGCGCTGTTCAGATTTGGCAAAAAACTCCCACCTGCAAGATGCAGGGACAAAAGACTAGCTTTCGGTCTTCGTGAAGCGAATGTCAAGTCTCTGTATACGCCTGTTGCATCCTCTCGCGCAACTCGATAACTGCTCCAAATTGCCGCAGATTGGCGATTTCGCCTCGAGATTTGTCCCCTGAAGTCAGCAAGAATCCGCCGATCTGCTTCCGCAGAATTCTTGGTATACGGTAACAGCCCTTAGCACTCACTGAGAAACACGTCGTTGCGTCACTTGGATCTGCTGGACGCGTGGCCCGCATCTCGATTTGAGATGGGTGAGACGATGAACCCAGCTCCAGACCTTCAACCCCCGGAAGGATCATCTGACTTGCCGGGCAGCGCCGCTGTCAGAGAAAATCGGGGCCGCAAGCATTTTGCAGATAATTATGCTCAGTCGACCCACAATGGAAGAAGGTGCAAGAGCAGGCCTCGGCTGATCCCTGATCCCTGATCTCTGATCCCTGATCCTTGACCCCTGACCCCTGACCCCTGAAAAGAGAGAATCCGCCATGCCCCATAAATCCACCTCGGAACTCACCCTGGTCGAGGCCATTCCTCTCCCGGCGCTTGACCCCAACCTCCCAAAAGGCCGGATCGCAATCAAGCGTTGCTGCGCCGCATGGAAGCGCGCTTACGATGCGTACATGGAAGGCAAGGACGGGAGCGACATGACTATGTTTTTCGCAGCCGACGATGCCGGTCCTGCTTTCTGTAAAGCCATGCCCCCTCTTGTCGGTTATGAAAACATCTGCGACTTCATCGCTTGCGCGGCTCACGGCATACTCATCAACGCGATTCCCGAAAAGAGGGCCAACCAGCTCCTCTACGCGGCGCAGGTCGCGCTCGTCTCCCTGAATTACGAGCCAAAACCGCGAAAATCCGCCTGACCCCCACCCCCCTGGCCTGTGGAAATCTTTTTTCGACCCCTCTTGCTGCCTGTAACTCACACAGATTCATCAACTTGTAATTCTTACATAGTGGCGAATAAGTAACTGTAAACCGTGTTTTTTGCCCATTTTTTGGCCAAAAAGTGCCCCGTTTTAGTCAAAAAGGACCACTTTTTCGCGTTTTTTGAAACCAGTGCGGCAGTGCGATCCCAGGTCTCAAAAATGAGACCTGGGGCACCGAATTGATGATTGATCTGAGGGGTGTTTATTGCGCCGGAGGAACTGGCGGACGCGGCGCGGTTGCTGCCTGCGGCGGCGCAGCCGGTTTGGGCTTGACCACCTGCTCCTGCTTCTTCGCCGGCGCGATGATGGCGTGCAG
>PLSV01000321.1 GCA_003165235.1 Syntrophobacteraceae bacterium | reverse complement strand
TTACACAAAACTCTTGACACTACCCCAAAGAAGGCTGAACCCCAAGTGACCTTTTCAGTTTGCCGGAAGACTCTAAAAAGAGGGCAATATGCCAACTATCAGGACAGCGATTGCGCTTCTTCCAAAACCTGGTTTTTTCCTGTGACCATCTAGCATCCAAGTTTGTATATGCAGGTAAATGATTTGTGAATTCGCATCCTATCACTTCCAAAAACCATCACTTACGGGGGTAAATAGAAATGGGTAAAACACTGATCGTTGCAATGGCGCTTTCGCTGGTCCTTGTCAGTGGCAGCTTTTTCAGCGCGCAGGCAGATTGTGGCCTCAATCACCGCGGTTGGCGCTTAAACTTAAATTCTTGCGGCTGGCGCCTGCCCACTTTCATTAATTGCAGCGCATTTAGTTGTACCGGAAGAGACACGGAGAGGCCGCGTGATGCGACTGCTAGCAGCGATTTGGGCGATACCGATAATAGTCTTTCCTTCCGTGGGAAATAAGGGAATAATCAACACTCTCGTGTGCGCGGGGACTCATGACGCCAATGTGGGGACCCATGGCCCTACGGCAGACTGATTCAAACATGGAAGGTTCAATCGAATCGACTACAAGCCCCGGCGCTCAGGTTTTGTCGGGGTTTGTTACTGCCCAATACCCATCTATTGACGGTGGCCGGGAAGCTTACCAGAACCGGCGGTTTGGAACTTTATCAGTGGCGGTCTGAAACGAACCAATGTGTCCTCTCTGCTCAGTGTGGAGCGAGAGTGCGCATTGAGGCCAATGCTGATGATGCCAGAGGTCCCCAGCTTCTATGCACTGCGGGGTGTCCTTCTGCTTTTCTTTTCACTTACTTATTCTCCCGGCTGGCTCGTCTCTTGCCTTTCTTCCCTGTTTCGACACTGCGCATCCAAGTCTGTGGGGGGGCGAGGGTATGTAACTGCCATCGTCTACCCGACTGCGTTATTCCTGCTAAGAGGTAAGGCTCGTGGCCTGCCTCAATCATTGGTCCGAGGATGCGCAAAAAATGAGTCGAAGAGACGATGCATGGTTTGTCGATGCGGAGTTTAAATCGGGATGTTGTCAGTAAATTCTCCTCGTGGAAGTCACGAAACGGCAGCCATACTCTTAAGTCCTCATGACCGAAGACGCGGTATTCGAAACGAAAATTTCCCTTGCTGTTGTTTAACTAATTGTGACACTTAGGCCTTCTGGGGTGTAAATCTATATGAGTCTTCCTGACGGAAACGCGAAGGTGGATGATTCGCTACTGATAGCCACCATTTTAGAGGGGGATGTGAATGCCTACTCCACTCTTGTTCTGCGTTACCAGGGAGCTATTTTCAACCTTATGTCCCGGATGACCGGCTCTTACGAGGATGCGGCCGACTTGGCCCAGGAGACTTTCATTAGTGCATATGAGCAACTGCATCGTTTTCAAACGGGAAAGAAGTTTTTCCCATGGCTCTATACGATTGGTTTGAATCATGCGCGAAACTTTTTGCGCCACAACAAAAGAAAGCAGATGGTTTCTCTTGAGGATTGCGAGATAGGCTCCGGGCTGGATTATCCGGGCCAGCAGGAGGACAACGTTTGCGCAAAGATCGATTATGGGCGGCTCCATGCGGCGCTTAATCAGCTTCCGCTCGATTACCGGGAAGCGCTTATACTGCGCTACCATGAGGGGCTGTCCATGGAAGAAGTGGCTGAGGCAATGAATCTGAGACCTAGCGCTACGAAAATGCGGGTACATCGTGGCCTCGCAAAATTGCGCGAGATCTTGACATCTTAGGACATGATGAAAATGGAAAAGAAAGAACCTAAACATCCCAATCGGGAAACAGCCCTGAGTTATCGGGCAAATGCAGGCGAGTCGGAGGAAATGGCGGAGCAGCTCAAAACCATGATCCGGGAAATGCCTCAGATCGAACCTCCGGCGCGATTGCTTACTTCCGTAATGGAAACGGTCAAGACAAAAAAGAGGCCGTTCTGGTTTCGGGCTTATCGATGGGCGCGATCTCCCAGAACCATTACGTTCACCCCTTTGCTCCCGGTCACCGTGATGGCGCTTTCGGCCATTCTGGTGTTCTCGGTCTTTTTCCTGCATGAGAGCAAAAACCGGAATATCACACTGGCTGAATCACGGAAGTCCATCCCGGTAGAATTCGCACTCGATATGCCCGATGCCCGTTCTGTCTATGTGGTTGGCTCGTTTAACCATTGGGTCCCACAACCCTGCTTGTTGCATAAAGACAACGATTCGACCCGATGGCTTCTGACCTTGCAACTCCAGCCCGGCCGCTACGAATACGCCTTTATCGTAGATGGGAAACGTGTGCCAAATCCCGAAACGGGATTCAATCAGGATGACGGGTTTGGAAATAAAAACTCGGTGTTGGCTTTGGGAAAAGAGGATGACATTTAGGAGATTGTTCCTTTGCCTGCTCGCGTTTGTTGTAGCTGCAGCAGCGCCAGTTGTGCTCAGCGCTCAAAACGATCAGACAGGCGTAACACATGCTGTGGCGCTTGCTGTCGAAGAGGCGAGACAAGCGGGGGTTCCAGATGAAACCGTAAGCAGGTTGCTCTCACATGGTTACGATAACAGGGTGGAAGCGGCATCCATGGCCAACCTGGTAAGCTTTGTGGCTACGGTTAAAAAGGAGGGTCTCCCCCTGGAGCCTTTCGTGAGCAAGATTGAAGAGGGAATGGCCAAACGGGTTCCAGCAGCATCGATCGAGCAGGTGCTGAACCAAAAAAAGCAGGATTATCTGTTCACACGGTCAGTTACGGCGGATTACCTTAAAAAGTACTCTCTTCGGCAACAGGTGACGCCCGAGGATCTGGCGGGGATCGCTGAAAATCTTAACAGCGGCCTGTCACGCCAGGATTTGGTCCATACAATCGAACAGGCCCCGGCAATTTCTCTTTTCACGTTGAAGAGGGTGATCGGCGTCCAGGCTTCTCTCAAACGGGTCGGGTTCGACCCGAAATTGTCTGACCGGATTGTCTCCACGGCAATTGAACACAATTTCTTTGCCCGGCAGCGGCGAGGTTTTGTCCGTGCGATTGTCGCGGGCAAACGCAAAGGGGTTTCCGACGAAAAAATAACCGATGCAGCCCTGTCAACGATGCAGAGCGGGGGTACAGTAGCCGGCTTCTGTTCACAAATCGGGGTTTCAAGTTCCGATATGTGACAATTCGGGCCATGAACGATGTTCCCCAGATCCCCTCTATGGGTGGAACGGGACAAACGGGCGGCAGGGGCGGAGGTGGAGGGCGCCAAAATTCGGTTTGAAATGTATTTTTTCCTGTGACCATCTTTCATCCAGGTTTGTATATGCTGGTAAATGATTGGTGAATTGGCATCCAATCACTTGCAAAAACCATCATTTACGGAGGTAAATAAAAATGAGCAAAACACTGATTGTTGCAATGGCGCTTTCGCTGGTCCTTGCCGGCGGCAGCCTTTTCAGCGCGCAGGCAGAAGAAGGCGCCCCTCCCCCTACCGTTCATTCCCCTACCCCTTCTGGTTGCGTTAGCTGTCAAGTCAAAAAGGACACGGTTCACCCGTTCGGGAGCAGGAGTCCTCGACCGAGAAATGATTGGCAGAGGGACGAGATGAATGGGCCCGTCAGCCCATATTGACAAATCTTGGGTCTGCCTCCAGGTCCGTGTATAAGAATGGATCGAGACAGCATTATTTCTGCGATGTGGTGACCTGAAAAAAGCCCCGATTCGGATTCGTCGGGGTTTTTCCTTTTGCATACTTTACGTTCGTCTCATTGTCTGCCCTCTTGGATGTCTTATCTTGGCGACAAGGAGAAAATGCCCATGAGCGCGGACCCAAGGGCCTTAGATTCCAAACTGCGGTAGATGCGCCCTGAGATCGTAAAGCACGATCTTTCACTGTCCCTGAGTTTTGACCCCGGGAAAGACGCCTGGATCGTCAAGCTCGTCAAAGGAAAGCACGAACTGACGACCCCCTTGAGAGGAAAGATGCCGACGCCTGTTTCGAGGGGGTTCAGTGCATCTATCCGGGAGTTCAAAGCAACATTCCTCTGCGCTCCCCGTACAGGCCAGGCAGAGGAATTCTAGTTTCTCATCCATTACAGGCAAGACTCTGCGAAGGCTGATTTTTGATGTGGAGGGGAATACGGGATGGAAAATATGACAAAGAAAAAAATGTACGACGTTGCGGTCGCCGGAGTGGGACCGGCAGGATTGTCCGCGCTGGTGTACCTGCTCGAAGCCCATCTTAATGTTATTGCTGTGGGTCCCGAAGTTGGAGGCCAAATAAACGATACTCCCGAGATCACTAATTGGCCGTTTGTTCCAACCGTCTCGGGTAAAACCTTCCAGGAAAACATGCTCGCATTCTTTGAAAACCTCCAAAGAAAATTCCCTGAATACCTCTCCATGGTGAAGGGTTCTATCGTCTCCGTCGCCGAAGCGGCGGGTAAAATATACAAGCTTACTGCACAGACGGTTGAGGGGGACATGGTGTTTTTCTCAAAGGCGATTATCATTGCAACGGGCGCGACGCGCAAGAATCTCCCCGTCCCGGGCGCGCAAGAGCTGCAAGGCAAGGGCGTCGCTTTTTGCGGAACATGCGATGCTCCGTTCTTCAAGGACGACAGGGTTGCAGTCGTTGGCGGCGGCAATACGGCCCTGGAGAATACCCTCACGCTCACCAGGCACGCCAGAGAAGTGATCGCGGTAATAGTCACCGATGATTTTACAGGCAACCCTGATCTCATAGAGCGAATTACGAAGCTTCCCGAGGTGAAGATCGTCAGAAACGCAGAAGTGCTCGAAGTCATCGGCAGCGCGGCGGTGAGAGGAATCAAACTAAGGGACCTGAACACCGGCAGGGAATGGGTGGAAGACGTTGACGGCGTATTCCCAAGCATTGGGGCCACAGTCAATTCCGAGCCGTTCACCGGCCTTGTTGAAACCAATAAACTTGGTGAAGTTACGGTGGGAGTGCTCGCTGAGACATCCGCCCAAGGTGTGTGGGCGGTCGGAGACGTAACCAATGTTCCGTTCAAGCAGATCGGCATTGCCACCGGACAGGGGATAACAGCGGCGCTGAGCGCCATCGGATACGTCGAATCACTGCCGTCCACGAGTCCGTGTGAGGAATGCGCCGAAGGAAGCCCGGGTTTCAAAGAAAAAATCCTGGCAAAACAGGAAAAGGAAAAAGAATTTACATATCCTGACGTTACGGATGAGCAGTTCTTTAAGGAAGTGCTTACACGGGATGGCGACACCCTTCTTATGGTCAGGATCGAAGGATGCGGCGACTGCAAAGCCGCTCGGCCGCATTTTCTTGAAGCGCAGAAGCGCTTTCCGTCGATGAACTTCATTACCATCGAGTGGGAGAAGAATCCCGGAGTCATGACCTGGCTCAATGAACACGAGAAGGTTAGAGCTGCGCCGACGTTCGTGAAGATAAGCTCCGGCAAGGAAATTGACCGGAAAGTGGACATGGAGCGCCCCAGGGAGATGATCGAAGCGCTCACACTCTAAATATTTATTCCAGAAAATGCCCGTGCTTTCCGTCACCGCCAACTCCACTTGTTCTCGCTGGAGCCACCGGGACAATTCTTTATCGGCATTGGTCCGAGCAGGGGTGGGCCAGCATTAAATCGCCATCGCGCCGCTCTTCGACCAACTCTTGCTTGGAATGGGGAAAATGACCCAAGAAGTGAAATGCGGTCCTGTAATTTCAGCACTTACGGTGAAGGACATTGGATATATCTCATGAAAATCGAGTAATTCGCTTGGGTCCGACCCCTTTTTGCTATATCGTATAGCCTACCTGTCTATGCCCTTCGGCTTCCACTCTGCCGCCAGACGTTGCGCCTCGGAGATCTGGGCAGGTGTCATATGCCTGGCAAGTTCGTCTCTATTTTCTTGCGCATTCGTATCGCCTTGCGCCGCCGCCAAATTAAAGCACATATGCGCCTGTACTAAATCCTGCGTAGTGCCTTGGCCTTTGGCATACATTTCTCCCAGATTATTTTGTGCGAAAGCATTTCCCTGCTCCGCGGCCTTCAAGTACCACTTAAACGCTTCGGCCTCGTTCTGCGGAACTCCCTGGCCGTTATTGTACATCCATCCCAAAGCATTTTGCGCGAAAGCATTTCCATGCTCTGCAGCCTTGAGGCGCCATTTCATGGCCTCTGCATAATCCTGCGAAATACCTCTGCCGTTGGCGTACATATATCCCAGATTGTGTTCTGCCTCAGCATTTCCCTGCTCCGCAGCCTTGAGGTACCACTTTAACGCCTCGTCCCAGTCCTGCGGAACGCCATTGCCAGCTTCGTACATCATTCCGAGAGAAAATTGCGCCTCAGCATTTCCCTGCTCCGCAGCCTTGAGGTACCATTTCAACGCCTCCTCCCCGTCCTGCGAAACGCCATTGCCAAGCTCGTACATCTTTCCGAGATAAAATTGCGCCCCGGCATTTCCCTGCTCAGCCAAGTCCTTGAACTCTTTATAAGCTTTGGCATAATCGCCTCCATCATAAGCTGCTTTACCGTCACCAAAACCGGCATATGCAAGGGAAAGCACCATCAAATAGAACAGGGGCACCCAAAAAACCAGACGCCTACACATCCATTACCTCCGCAACCGGGCAACCGGGAAAATTAGAAGCCGATCAAGGCGCTTTATTTCACCAACAAATTAAAATACAATAAATTGTCCAGTTAATGAACCTGAATAATGCATCAACTTGACTATCTGCGATGCCGAACCTCATTTTGAGATGGATTCCGCCCAGAAAAGATTCTTGAACAACCCGATAGACCTCAAAATCATAACGATTTCCCGATCGACAACAAAACAAATATCTCAGTGGCGCTGGTTTTTGCGATTTCAAAACACACCTCCATCCCCTGAGCTTTGTAGCCCGCTTTCCGCCTGTCAGAGTGAAAGGGTTCAGGCGAAAATGACGCCATAATACCGGG
The DNA here is from genome assembly GCA_003165235.1 of Syntrophobacteraceae bacterium. Classification (GTDB taxonomy): domain Bacteria; phylum Desulfobacterota; class Syntrophobacteria; order Syntrophobacterales; family Syntrophobacteraceae; genus SbD1. Next base: position 11,975 of record PLSV01000321.1, on the reverse strand, counting down.
CTAGTGGAAAAGCCGACGCAACATGGACATACCACCTCCGGGCATGGTGCGCCACCCTGGCCCCAACCTTCACAAGCCGTCTGATGATCGAGTCTATGGACGGCTTTACGCTCCCGCCCCAGAATGCCGCATCCCGAATCATGTGCAGCAGATTGTAGGCGCGATATCCGACGAGAAGCCTTGCTTGATTGGCTGCAAACCGATGGCGGCTCGTCTTGTCCCATCTGAGGGTGTTCCTTCCCTCTTTCATCCGGAAGAAGATGTCATTTCAGAAGGAGTATCGCTCTTTTGCGGAAACATGGTCTGGATTTTTATGAGGCCGGATTCACAGTAGACAGACACTGTCCCTTACGGGGTCAGAACCCTCGTCTTGTGCACGTTCCATTTGTTGTAATACTTTGTTTATCGAAGAAAGGAGCCCTTCCTGTCTTAGCGGTTTAGTGAGGTAATCGATAGCATGCATGCTAAAACTCGCCTTAATCGTTTCCGCAGTAGGATATGCCGTCATGACGATCACGCGGGTTTTGAGGTTTCTCCGTATTACCTCCTGTAGGATATCTATCCCCCATCCATCATCGAGAATGATATCTGCAAGTATCAGGTCAAATTGTGTTTCATCCATTCTTGCCAGAGCTTCCAGGTAACCTTTGGCAGTGATCACGTTATGCCCTTCAACTGTAAGGAATCTCCGAAAGCTGAACCTGATGCTTTCTTCATCATCGATTACAAGTATATTTGCCTTCATTAATTTACCCTTATGGGATATTCCCTTATTTCAGAATAGATTCAGCAATACTTGCGTCTTATTTGGAAACGTCAATCGCCGCTCACCTCTCAGGCCTTCCTGGACCAAATCAATTCTTGAAATATACGTGCCAGACACTCATCAGGAAATAATATGACAAGGTTTGGTTCGGTTAATATCGAAAGCCTCAGGTCCAAGCCTGTTGTAATCAGAAACGATTCTATAAACAGTTGATTCAGACAGACCAGTATGCATAGCTATTTGCGATAAAGGCCTTGGGTGCACAATGAAGTTATAGATCACAAGCCATTTTTGCATCATTAGAAAGCCTGGCCTTGTTTGCATATTTAACCTTCTCTCTTCCAATGGCAAGTGATCTTCCAGAGTGATTGTTTCGAATTCTTCCCTCCATCGATTCCCCATATCCTTCTCCTTTCTAGCCTCTCTGAGTCTCAGTCATTATCGACTTATCTCCCCGTTAAAAAGCCCATCCACATGCGTTCTTAATGAGAGGTCAGGCCTATACCCGGAAGCAACAGCGGCAGTACCAGCTTCTTCTTTAGAAACGTCAACCGCCGCTCACCTCCGACCGGCGAGAAATGTTCGGAATGGCTATTCAGTACAGTTTGCGTAATCAAGATTTATGCCGAAGAGGCAGATGGCGGCGCTTATTCCATATTGTGATGGTATAACGTATGTTTAAGTCTGTGCTGGAGGTGTTCCGGTCTGTAGCCAGCAAGAAAAAGGGGTGTTGCATGCAACGGAAGCGTTGCAAGATTTCTGTGTCACTTGCAACACTTCAACATCGGGAGTCAGTGAGGTTGTATCTTATGATCTTCCGGTAGAGGGGCGCACGGTCTATGGAATTGACGACAACACTTCTGTTGCATGCAACACTATTTCTACTCAAGTCCACAATCATCGACGGGTTTCATCCTTGTGTAAGTGTCTCTATATATTGGTCAAAAGAAAAACTCGACGCTTCTCAATCTGTAGGGCATAGAATTTGCTCTAAGCTTATGCAGCATAGCTCACTGCTCCCTTATCCTGCTCCCCGCTGTCGTCCCGCATTCGATAAGGGAGAACAGCCTAGAGTTTAACTGGCGGGACCCGCTTGATTCCGAGGAGAATGTGACATGAAGAAATGTTTTCTCACGAGCCTTCAACTCCTGGTTTGTCTCTTGTTCGTTTTACCGTGCTGCTCCGTTTACGGTTCTAAAGACCAGCCGTTTCCTGCAGGATCGCAGCTTCCCCAGTCCACCCTGCCGGTGCCGGACTCGCAACAGATATTGAGTTATCTTGGCCTGACCGCGAAAGTGACGAAAACGCCGCCCACGGTCCTGGTAGCGCACAGCGGCAAGGTGCTTTGGAGCCACATCGGGGTGATCGAGGATTTCGACGGGTTGCTAAGAGAACTGAGAGAAAACCCTAAGAGGCAGTAGAGGCAATGACCGAGAACGATAACAAAGTAAACATCCTTATGAGAAGCCCGGTCTTCCGGCTCTTGCCGAAAGAAGCGCTGAACGCCATCACCATGGCGGTACAAGATCTGGTGGCGCCACAACATACTATCATCTATAGAGAGGGCGATCCTGGAGATAGCCTCTACATTATCAGTTCCGGCAGAGTGAGGATCTTTGGAAGAAATGAAAAAGGAGTGGAGATTGACCTTTCCATCCAGGGGCCGGGAGATACTTTTGGCGAAATGGCGCTCCTCACGGGCGAATCGATGTCTGCCGATGTAGAAGTCTTGGAAGAGGCTCACTTGATGATCCTCTCAAAAGATCAGTTTGACCGTATATTGAGGGAATTTCCTGAGATCTCCAAAGTGTTCGTGAAAGAGATGAGGCGTTGGCTTCTCAGGGATGACGAGCGCCTTGAGATGGCAGCCTGCAAAGCCTACAAAGCCTCCCGGATGTCCTGGGTTGATTTTTTTCTGGTCATCATGATCAGTATTGTTCTTGCGGTGCTTTTCAACACCACCAATCCCAACGGGATACCTCTTTTCCCTGAATTTCCTGATAGAAGCTCCATTGCTATCGTCAGTCCTTCTGCGGCAATGGAAGAGATTCAACATGGTGAAACGCTCGTCTTAGACGCCATGCCAGCCAACTTTTATAAACAACGCCATATTGGGGGAGCTGTCAACATCCCCCTGGGGATCTTCGATATCGTTTACATGATGGCCTTCACCGAAGAAGACAAGGAAAAGAAGATCGTCGTGTACGGTGAAACTATCAGTAAATCTTACGATCTCGAGGTTGCCGATAAACTGCTTCTCCGTGGTTACAGGAATGTAAGGATTCTGGAGGGGGGATTAGCGGCCTGGGAGGGCAGCGGGTACCCGGTAGAGGAGTGGGCAAAGAAATGATCTGGTCATATCTCAGAGGAATCGTTGCGAGCAAGTACGCGGCTCTTGTGCTCAGAATATGCGTAGGCTGTTTTTTCATCTACGCGAGTATGAGCAAGATCCTATACCCGGCTCAGTTCGCCGAAGCAGCGGCGAACTACCGGCTCCTGCCCTACTGGTTCGTCAATTTGGGGGCAGTCATTTTGCCGTGGGTCGAGTTTGTCTGCGGGCTGTTCCTCGTCATTGGTTTTCTGTCGAGAGCTTCCGCAATCCTCATTGGATTCATGCTTATCCTGTTCAATATCATGGTCCTGATCAACATGTACTGGGGTGCGCCCATAACTTGCGGGTGCTACGATACGGTGGGCGAACCCATTGGCTGGGAAAAAATCACTAAGAATATCGTTATGCTGATCTTCACCATCCAGATCTATTATTTTGACCGACTATTCATGTTCCGCCGGGGAGGACTGGCGGATCCTGCAAAAATCAGGGTTACTCCTGCTGTTGCTTCCCGATAGATTGCGCCATGCCGGTGGAATGAATATCTTATAATCGTATGCGGCTGCTTCCAGTATGTCTGCTATTGATCCTCATGATTTCATATGGTACGTATGCGACCTCGTGATTTGCATGGCATGGAATTTGCCCAAAAATACTGCTGCATGGCCCATTGGGCTTCCATCCCGGTTTTCTTCTGTTACCCTAATTTGCTAAGTGACAACTGCCCCACTATCGTTATGCGAGCCAGGGGACGCGAATGGCGCCATATCTTTTGAGATGGCGGAGCCGTTCCCGCCATGTGAAACGCCCTGTCTTCTGCGGCTTCAGGCATGAAAGGAGAATGCAGATGATGTTGCCAAGAAGATCGATTTCGGGTCTTTCGATTTGTCTTGTCATGCTCTTGGGGTCTCTCTGGATGGGCATTGGTGCGACATCGGTTAGCGCCTTCGATCCAAGGGAGATCCTCATGCTGCTCGATAAAATGGATTCAAGCTACTCCAGGGTGAGCGATTATGTGGGAGTCTTCTATAACCGGGAACGAATAGGCGGAAAGCTCGATGCGGGGCAGACTTCACTCTTCAAGTTCCAAAAGCCCTTCAAAGTATATATGAAATTTATCGACGGCCCATCCAAGGGAACCGAGGCACTCTATGTGGAAGGCGGTTACGAGAATAAGCTGCTTGTGCGGCAGGGAGGGATTTTGGGGTTGATGACATTTTCGCTGGACCCCAAGGGTTCGCTGGTAATGTCTCGGAATCGGCATCCCGTCACGGAACTCGGGTTTGGTTTTTTGCTCGCTGAATTCAGGCGCAATGTCGAACCGGCTGTCCGGTCCGGAGAACTCGAAATTATGCGGCTGACGGATGAGACCTTCAATGGGAGATCTGCGACCGTGGTCGAGGGCAGATTCTTGCCGCATGGAGGCAGAAAATACTATTGCGCCCGATTTATTATCCACATGGATAAAGAACTGCTCCTTCCCGTAGCGGATGTTTTCTATGACGGAAAGGACGAAATGTTCGAAGATTATGTTTTCACAGATGTGAAGCTCAACGTGGGGCTTACGGCGGAGGAGTTTTCGAGGCGCAATGAATCCTATCGGTTCTGATAAATCAGTTTATATTCCATCAGACTTGATTTAATTGTGAGTTGCTATTCCGTTAGATCCATCTCCCGGTCTTCCAGTCAAGAAGGCGGAGCCGATTGCCCCTGCATCTTTCCAATCGCGCCAAAAGAGCCCATGCGCCATTAAGAGAGCAAGAAATAGAGTGAAAGCACAAAGAGGTGATCCGGCCGGATTTGAAGCGGACCAATAGATGAACGTTTCAGACTCATTCTCCCTACCACCATCGGCTGGCGGGCCCGGCTCCGATCAGACCAAGTATGCCGGTTACAATCAGATAGACCGCCACAATGACACTCAATAAACCGGGTTGAATCAGGATCAATATCCCGGCAACTAAAGCAACGACTGGCCCGAGGTAAGAATGTGGGAACATTTGCGTATCCTTTCACGCGGTGGTGTTTTGCGCCCCCGCAGTCTTGCTGCAAAGTGAGACTGCCACCTCTGTAATGCATGATTCAGCTTAATGATCTAAGTCATAAGAATAAGGAATTTCTGCGTAAAGTAAACAGACTGATAAGTGGATACAGATCAGGAAAGAGAGCTTGCCAATCCCTTCATAGCCTTCTCAATATTCTCGATCGCCTCGTGCATTTCTTCACCGTAAGACATGCTCCCCGGTATGGGGAACACAGCCGGTTGCGGCGAGCTTTGGCCGACAGTCCGATCTTTCCTGCCCCCTCTGCATGCAGACTGGTTGGGGATTGTATCTCCCGGCCTTCTGGAGTTCCTTCGACTAACTCCCCTCTTCGAGGCGTGAGGCTAGATTTGTTCCCTGGCTATGGCGACACCGCTTTCAGGCTCAAACCCGTAGCGCTGTGCGACGACCTGCATTGGCGCCGAGCAATGCGGTCAGGTCGTAGTTGACCAGGTCTCCGATGAGTTCAACCGTGAGGTCAGGCGGCGGATACGCAGCGAGGGTTTTCGGGTCGAGGGCATAACGTCCCTGGCGGGGCCATACAGTAGTTAACCGTCTTCCCCAGATTTTTTTCATTGCTGTCAGAATGCGCAGCTTATCGTCCACCATGACATAATGCCGGGCAGGGTAGCGCCGCTCGACATCTTCCAATCCCTGCTCTTTGTGGATGTAGATCAGCACGCGGCCTTGGACCGCTTCCCATAGCCCCGACTTTTGGACTTTCCGCGGCTGGAAGACCACGTCTCCATCGGACAGGATGACCGTTTCTCCCCACTGACGAACATGCGCAAGGGCGGCGAGCGAACCAGGATACAACCGGTTTGCAAACGGATAATCCACCAGAAAGGAAGACATCAGCAGAAGTCGCGGGTCGCACATGTCCTCGAGCCGGTAGCGCTGCAGGGCGCCAATGTAGTCAGCATAGCCAAGCTCAGCGTACAACTCTTCCATGATAGCGAAGTAGCGGTCCCGAGTCTCAGCTCCGAACTCTTGCTCAAGATGGTTCCTGAGGTCATCCATCACCCGGTCATTGTCCAGCAGGGTATTGTCCACGTCAAACAGGAACACAACTTTGCCGGGTAATGTTATCAGATCGCCTCCTCGGGCTTGGGGTTGTAGCGGCCGCCATCGCCCGCAATGATATGGCCCTCCTGGTGAGTATACTACATATTAGCGCCTTCATATCAGCGCCTTCTTGCAAAATGAATGCAAGCGCATTATTTAGAATGGGCGTCAGATCAACAATGAAGAGAAAGCTCGGGACTTTTTCGCATGGGCCTGAGCAGAAACGTTAAAACTTAACCTACTCAACCTTTTGGTGAAACGATGAAGATCTTATTGATTGGCGCCACCGGTGGGATCGGTTCCCGCATCCTTAATGAGGCCCTTACCCGTGGTCACGCGGTAACGGCAATGGCCCGCAATACCCAGACCATCGCGAAGCGCGAAGGGCTAAAAATCGTCCAGGCGGACGTCACCGATGTGGCGTCCGTGGCGCAACTCGCCACAGGCCATGACGCTATGGTCAGCGCGACCAGCCCACGATCGAAGGGTGGCAAAGAGCAGTATCTCGCAACGATCCATGCTGTGCTGCAAGTAGCAAAAAAGGCGAAAATCCCCTACGTACTGTTCGTCGGTGGGGCTGGCAGCCTGGAAATTGAACCGGGTAAGCGCGTGCTCGATACACTCCTGGATAAGTTACCGAAAGAACGCCTCGAAGAGCCGATCGTGGTGGTCCAGGCGCGAGATGTAGTTTTCGCTTCCGACGTTGCCTGGACCTTCCTCAGCCCGGCCGGCCAGATTGCGCCGGGTGAACGCACGGGCCGTTACCGCCTGGGTGGGATGCAGCCCGTCAAAGACGCCGAAGGCCAGAGCCGGATCAGCAACGAGGATTACGCGGTGGCAGTGTTAGACGAACTCGAACATCCCGTGCACAAGGGCCGGCAGTTCAATGTGGGTTATTAGCTGACCACATGACCCAGTTGGATGCAATTTCCCCGCCGGTCAACGAACCACCCCGACTGCCAGAAACCTCCCCCTCCCCGGCTTTGGCCCGAAAATTGGCGTGGACCTTGGGCGGCATGTCGGCGTTTGGTCCGTTCGCTATCGATATGTATCTCCCGGCCTTCCCAATGATCGCCAAGGATATCGGCGCCGCCATCGGATCGGTGCAAATCACCCTGGCCATCTTTCTGCTGGGACTGGCTGCCGGCCAAATCTTATGGGGAACCCTCAGCGATCATGTGGGACGCCGCGCGCCGCTGTTGTCCGGCTGCCTGCTCTTCAGTTGCATGGCAATAGTCTGCGCGACTGCGCATTCCATCCACACATTGATCGCCGCTCGCTTTTTCATGGGCATGGGCGGCTCCGCCGGCGTAGCGGTCTCCCGCGCCATCGTCCGTGATTTGTTCGAGGAAAAAGAGGCCGCCAGGTTCTATTCAATGATGATGATTATCGGCGGCATCGGCCCCATCATTTCCCCCTTCCTGGGAAGCCTGTTGCTGACTCATTACGACTGGCGCGCAATCTTTTGGGCCATCGCCGGCTTCGGTGGCCTCTGCATCGCCGCCGTCCTGCGGAATATCCCGGAAACCCTGGCTCAGGAAAACCGGATGCGGGGACATATTGCTGATGTTTTAAGTGGATATGGCCGGATTTTGGTGAATCGCCGGTTCCTCGGACCAGCGTTGGCCATCGGCTGCACTTCGGGAATGCTGTTCACCTACATAGCCAATTCCTCCTTTATTTTCATCGAGCTGTTCGGGGTCCCCGTGGCGCTTTTCGGATTCCTGTTCGCCACGAATTCCATTGGACTGTACATCGGCGGCCAATCCAACCGCTGGCTGCTCCGGCGGTTTACTTCCGGACAGCTTTTGCGCAAGGGAATGTGCAGCAATGTTTGCGCCGCCCTGTTGCTCGTCGGTTGCGCTTCGACAGGATTTGGCGGCTTCCCCCTCTTATTCGGCGTCCTGTTCCTGTGCCTCGCCACCTTGGGGGTGATTTTCCCGAACGCCACCGCCATGGCGATGCAACCCTTTGCCGCCGAGGCAGGCAGAGCTTCGGCCCTGCTGGGCATCTTCCAATTTATCCTCGGCGCCACCGGTGGCGCACTGGTGGGAATATTCCATAATGGAACCGCGCTGCCTATGGCGATACAGATCGCCTGCTATGGTTTGGCGGCACGGGGAATACTGCTCCTGACCCCAAAAGAGAACCAAACAAAGAGCTGGCGAAAAACGAATGATGGATGACGGGAAGAATCGCACCCCTCCGCCCTGCGGTTAAAGTAAAGAAGCTTGCTCTTGCCAAACGCCTCCAATTAGTGTCTTGGCTTTTCAACTGACCATGCCAAGGCCGAGAACGCGGCAAACCGTGTCCGCGATCATCCATTCCTCATCGGTGCGAATGACGCGGACTCGGCCGACCGACGGGGAAATCACGCCCGCATTGGCCATGTTTTGTTTTTCTTCGAGTTCGATTCCAAGGAATCTCAGTCCATCGCAGATCCGGGCGCGGACTATGGGCGCTTTCTCTCCGATGTCGCCGGGGGCTAGCTCCCGGGCGGCAATGACCTGCCAGCTCGCATCGCGCCGGACGCGCGCGCTGACCTGCAACCCTCGCTGCAGGGCCTCAACGACACCGGCGGCTCGGCGCTCCTGCATAAAGCTCAACGCGGCGTTGATAACCAGCAGCGCGCTCACCACGACGAGGTCCGAATATTTTCCGAGCACGGCTGACAGAACCATGATCAGTTCGAGCATCCACGCCGAGATTCCCCAGAATTTGCGGAGGAATTTGAAAACCTGACGCCCTTTTTTTTCGGCCACTTCGTTGTAGCCGTGCTCCCTCCGGCGGATGTCCACCTCTGCGTGCGTGAGCCCGGTGTCAGGGTTGACATGGAGCGCCGCGAGCGTGTCGGGAACCGGCGCGGAGGCGATGTCAGGAGGCTTGGTGTTTGCTGGCTTCAATGGCGCCGGCCCCGCTTCGGATTTATTTGGGTTCAAAGCTTGCATTCGGGAATGCTGTCATCCTTTTCATGGCCCGTTCAGGACTGCCAATATGCAGAGAACGCTCCTCCTCTGTACGGAATTGCTTTGTCTCCTTCGCCAATTGTTCGATCTCCTGCCGAAAGGATTCATCGTCTTCCACGGGGATGGTCTCTTCTGCGTAAGCCCATATGAGAAGAAGGTGTTTTCTGAAGCACATCTCACAGCGGCGCCCCTCCGGGCGAGCGGCGGCGCGGCTCCCGGCCGGGAGGCTGCGCGGGCGGCTCACGCATCGGCGCCGCCGGAATCGGCCGCTCGATTGGATTGGAGTCGTTCAGCGTCAACGGTTCTCCATGATGTATGATCCGCAGCGTCCCCGTGCCCCGGGTCAGCCGGTAAACGGCCGCGCGCGCGGTCACCTCCACGCGAAGGCAAAGCTTGCGACGCACGATGGAGAAGGACAGCGACGTGAGGCCATCCGGCAGCCGGGGTGTAAACGACAGCACGCCGGCGTGGTCGCGCATACCCCCGAAGCCATTCACCAGTGCTATCCACGTCCCTGCCAGCGACGCGATGTGCAGGCCATCGCGCGCATTGTGCTCGAGATCCTGCAGATCCATGAGCGCTGCCTCGGCGGTGTAGTCGAGCGCAAGACGGAGGTGCCCAACCTCGGCCGCGAGCACCGCCTGAGTGCACGCCGAAAGCGAAGAGTCGCGCACGGTCATGCGCTCGTAATAATCGAAGTTGCGCGCCTTTTGCTCGTCGGTGAATACGTCGCAGCAGAGCTGCATGGCGAAAACGAGGTCGGGCTGCTTCACAACCTGCTTGCGGTATAGATCGAAATATGGAAAATGCAGCATCAGCGGATACTGGTCAGGTTTCGTATCGGCGAAGTTCCACATTTCGTGGTCGGTGAAGCCTTCAGCCTGCGGGTGTACGCCTAGCCGCTGGTCGTAGGGGATGAAGATGCGATCGGCGGCGGCGCGCCAGTCGGCCATTTCCTCGGGCGTCACCCCAAGCTCGCGCGCCCTGTCCTGATTGCGCTCGCAGACGTCCGCCGCGCTGACGAAGTTTCGGGCCGCCATCAGGTTGGTGTAGACGTTGTTGTCGGCGAGGGCGCTGTACTCGTCCGGTCCGGTCACGCCATCAATGCGGAAGCGCCCTTGAAGGTCATGGTGGCCGAGGGAGCGCCAGAGTCGCGCGGTCTGCACGAGGATGTCGACGGCGATGTCACGCTCGAAGGTTTCTTCGCCGGTTGCGTTGACATGGCGAATTACGGCATCGGCGATGTCGGCGTTGACGTGGAACGCAGCGGTTCCAGCGGGCCAGTAGCCCGAGCATTCCTCGCCGTGGATGGTGCGCCATGGAAAGGCGGCGCCGGCCAGGCCCAACTCNNTCCCAGAACGAGTGGCCGTCGTAACCTGTGCCCGTCAGTCCCTTGGCAGGAATGGCGCGCCTCTCGGCCCGTGCGCCGGCCTGGAGCACGTGGAACAGAGCAAAGCGCACCGCTTGTTGCAACTCTGAATCGCCGCTGAGCTCGACATCGGCGCGTGCCCAGAAGTCATCGAGGTATCGCCGCTGGTCGGCGAGCAGACCGTCCCATCCAGTCTGGCGCGCCGCTGCCAGGGCGGCGGCAACCTGATCGCGCAGCGCCGGAACGGTGCGCTCGAGGGACCAGCCATAGGCCACCAGCTTAACCAGGCGCAAGCGCTGTCCGGGTTCGAGCGTGTCGGTGACGACGACGCGAGTTGAGTCCGGCGACGTCTCCGTCGCGATATGCACTTTAGAAGCGCCGCTGATGACGTGATCCATCGCTGCCGCCATGCGCAGGCCGCTACGTCGGGTCCGATGGATCAGCACGGCCTCCGTCTCGCGTGATAGGTGCTCCTCGGGCTGGAGGGGCGATTCGAGCGCGCTGGCGACGCGGGGGTCTCCGGCGACAGATGATAGCGGCTCGTTGGCGACAAGCTCAGACTGCACGACGATGTTGGCGGGTCCGTCGAGCGGCTCCAGCTCAAAGCTGATGCCGACGATCGCTCGGTGCGTGAAGGAGACGAACCTGAGTGACGTAACGCGCACCGTGCGTCCGGCGGGAGAGGTCCATTCGGCCGTCCGCGTCAACGTCCCGGCGCGAAAATCGAGTAAGCGGTCGTGGCTCCGGAGCACACCGTAACGGACATCGAAGGGCTCATCGTCGACGAGCACGCGCATCAGCTTTCCATTGGTCACATTGACGAGTGTCTGGCTCGACTCCGGCGATCCGTATTGGGACTCAGCGTAAGGCAAAGGACGCAGCTCGTAGAATCCGTTCAAGTACGTGCCGGACAGCCCGCAGGGCTCACCCTCATCCAGGTTGCCCCGTAAACCTATGTGGCCGTTCGACAGTGCGAAAAGCGACTCGCTCTGAGCCAGGATGTCAAGGTGCAACTCGGTCTCGTGGAGAGCCCACGGCTCGACGCGAAAGGCTGGATGCAGGATCATGTCGCCTCCATGAGCGCGGCTAAGTCGGTAACTACGACGTCCGCGCCGTGACGGCGAAGCTCATCGGCCTGTCCCACGCGGTCTACGCCCACGACGAAGCCGAACCGGCCCGCATGACCCGCTGCGACACCCGCAAGAGCGTCCTCGAAGACCGCCGCTTGGCTAGGAGTGACGCCGAGAGCGCGGGCCGCAGCGAGAAAGGTATCCGGCGCCGGTTTGCCTGCGAGGCGCCGCTTGACGGCGACAACGCCGTCGATGCGGGCGTCGAACAGATCCTCGATTCCGGAGGCAATGAGCATCTCGTGGCAGTTCTCGCTTGAGGACACCACTGCGGTGCGCAGGCCGGCACTCTTGACGGCGCGTACATA
>PLSV01000189.1 GCA_003165235.1 Syntrophobacteraceae bacterium | reverse complement strand
TGATGCCGCGTTCGCGCTCCTCGGGCGCCTTGTCGATCTGGTCAAACGGGACATACTGGGCCTTGCCCTTTTTCGCAAGTTGCTTTGTAATCGCGGCGGTAAGGGTCGTTTTCCCATGGTCAATGTGACCAATCGTCCCCACATTTACATGTGGCTTTGTCCGCTCGAATTTCTTCTTAGCCATCAGGGGATCCTCCTCGCCAGGCTTTCAGACCATGGCTCATAGCTCTTAATTTCTTCTGCCGCAGGTAAAATCAAAGACTACCACCTGTAGTGCGCAAACGCCTTGTTGGCGTCAGCCATCCGATGGGTATCCTCGCGTTTTTTCACCGAACCGCCCCGGTTCTGCGCCGCATCCATCAACTCGCCCGCGAGCTTCTGAGTCATGGTCTTCTCTGAACGCGACTTGGCGTAACTGATGAGCCACCTCATGGCCAGAGCGTCGCGGCGCTCCGAGCGCACTTCCACGGGGACCTGGTAAGTTGCTCCGCCCACACGCCTGGATTTGACTTCCACAACTGGCCTCACGTTGTCGAGGGCTTTATGGAATATGTCGAGCGGGTCCTGCTTCGAGCGCTGCTCTATCAGGGTGAGGGCCTGGTAGAAAATCTGCTCGGCGGTGCTCTTCTTCCCGCGGCGCATGACGTTGTTGATGAACTTGGCCCCCAGCCGGCTGTTGAACTTGGGGTCCGGCAACACGTAACGTTTTGGGACTTCTCTTCTCCTGGGCATCCCTTTTCCTTCAATTAATCCTGTGTTTTAAGGCAAAAGAGAGGCCATGGCGAAAGACCAATAGCCATGGCCCCAGAACCCTTGGATTCCGGTCACTTAGGCCTTTTGGCGCCGTACTTGGAACGGCCCTGCTTGCGATCTGCGACTCCCAGGGCGTCAAGAGTGCCTCGAATGATATGGTATCGGACACCGGGAAGGTCCTTTACACGGCCGCCACGAATGAGCACAACGGAGTGCTCCTGCAGATTGTGCCCGATCCCCGGAATATAGGAGGTGACTTCTATACCGTTTGTCAGGCGGACGCGGGCGATTTTGCGCAGGGCCGAATTAGGTTTCTTGGGCGTCGTCGTATAGACGCGAACACAAACTCCGCGCTTTTGCGGGCAGCTCTGAAGGGCAGGGGTGCTGGATTTTTTCCGGACCTCTTCCCTTCCTTTTCTGACCAACTGGTTGATAGTGGGCATTCCAGCATTAAACTCCATTAAATAAATAAATTAGAGAAGGCTCGGCTCAGACAAAGGATCTCGGCTTTTCCGAGCTGGAAAATCCTTTCTTTTTAAAGGAGCCGGAGCTAAATGTCAAGCCCAAAACGGATGCCGGAGGGCGGATATACAGATCGGATATCCCAGACCCCATACAGGGCATCAAATGTCTGCCCGCCCCGCAGAGCATAAATATACCCATTTGGACTTTTCACATCGGCCCCTGCTCTCATTTCCTTATATCCCGGTATTGCCTCAGACCCGAGCCGGCAGGAATCAGCCTGCCCATTATGACGTTCTCCTTAAGTCCGAGCAGGTTGTCAACCTTTCCGGCGGTGGCGGCGTCAGTGAGCACCTTGGTCGTCTCCTGGAAAGAGGCCGCCGAGATGAAGCTTTGGGTGCTTAAAGACGCCTTGGTGATGCCGAGCAGGAGAGGTTCTGCAACCGCAGGCCGCTGCTCCTGGGCGACAAGCTGAGCGTTAACTTCCTCGAAGACCGGCTTTTCCACATGCTCGCCCAGCAGGAACTCGGAGTCCCCCGGATCGGTGATCCGGACCCGCTTGAGCATCTGTCGCACAATGACCTCGATATGCTTGTCATTGATCTTGACGCCCTGGAGCCTGTAGACCTGCTGGACTTCATCGACCAGGTACTTGGCGACTTCTTTTTCGCCAAGCACCGTGAGAATATCATGGGGATTGGGCGAGCCGTCCATAAGGGCCTCGCCGGCGCGCACATAATCGCCTTCGTGCACGCTGATGTGTTTGCCCTTCGGGATAAGATACTCACGGGGGTCTCCCACCTGGGGCGTGATTACAACTTTGCGCTTGCCCTTGGTGTCTTTTCCGAAACTCACCACGCCGTCGATTTCGGTAATAACGGCGTTTTCCTTGGGCTTGCGGACCTCGAAGAGTTCAGCGACCCTGGGCAGACCGCCGGTGATGTCCTTTGTCTTGGTGGTCTCGCGCGGGATTCTCGCAAGAACGTCTCCGGGGAAGACCTGATCACCCTCGGTCACCATCACAATGGCGCCGACCGGCATGAAGTAGCGCGCCGCGCCGCCTTCACCAACCTTGGCCGTTCTGCCTTTTTCGTCCTTGACGGAGATCCTGGGCCGCACGTCGGCTTCCCGGAATTCGACAACCACTTTGCTGGACTTGCCGGTAACCGGGTCCAGCTTTTCCTGCATCGTCTGCCCTTCAGTGATATCGCCGAACTTCACGCTGCCTGAGACTTCGGTCAGAATCGGGGTAGTGAACGGGTCCCACTCGGCAAGCAGTGAGTCCGGCTCGACCCGCTGGCCTTCGGCGACCTTGAGCTTGGCCCCGTAGACGATGACGTACCGCTCCCGCTCGCGACCGGTTTCGGCGATTATGCTGATTTCACCGTTGCGGTTCATGGCGACAAGGTCGCCCTCGCGGTTGTGAACGATATTGAGATTGAGAAACTTGACTGTGCCCGCGTAGCGATTGCTGATGGAGGTTCGCTCGATGCTCTTGCTGGCTGTGCCGCCGATATGGAACGTGCGCATGGTGAGCTGAGTGCCGGGCTCACCGATGGATTGGGCGGCTATAATGCCGATCGCCTCTCCGATTTCAGCCAGTTTCCCCTGAGCCAGGTCGCGGCCGTAGCACATTGCGCAAACACCCCTGGGAGACCGGCAGGTAAGCGCCGACCGGATATTCACTTTTTCGATTCCTGCGTCCTCGATTTCGATGACCTTCTTCTCATTTATCTCTGCCCCCATCGGGACGATCACTTCGGCGGTAACCGGATCGACTATGTCCTCCTGGGCCGTACGACCAAGGATGCGGTCTCCCAGCCTCTGAATTATTTCACCGGCCTCCAGCAGCGCTTCCACCTCGATTCCGTCCATCGTGCTGCAATCGTGTTCCGCTATGATCACATCCTGGGACACATCCACCAGGCGGCGTGTGAGGTAACCGGAGTTCGCCGTCTTGAGGGCTGTGTCAGCAAGGCCTTTTCGCGCGCCGTGGGTCGAAATGAAGTACTGCAGAACCGTGAGACCTTCACGGAAATTCGCCGTGATCGGGGTCTCGATGATTTCCCCCGAAGGCTTGGCCATAAGTCCGCGCATCCCGGCCAACTGACGCATCTGGTCCTTGCTGCCGCGCGCCCCTGAATCCGCCATCATGTAAATCGGATTGAAGGATTCCACACGCATTTTCTCGCCTTTGGGCCCGCTGATTTCCGTTGCTCCAATCTCTCTCATCATTTCGGCCGCTACGTCTTCAGTCGCCTTGGCCCAGATATCGACGGCCTTGTTGTATTTTTCACCCTCCGTTATCAAACCCTCATTGTACTGCCGCTCGATCTCCTGCACCTGGTCAAAGGCAACTTGAAGGATCTCCGACTTGCGCTCCGGAATAGTCATGTCTTTGATCGAAATAGAGATTCCCGAGCGGGTCGCATAGTGGTAACCGGTATCCTTGAGTCTGTCGGCCAGGATGACCGTGGCTTTGACTCCGGCGCTCCGGTAGCACGTATCGATCAACTGGGCGAGGGCCTTTTTGTTCATCACCTTGTTTACGGCTGAGAAATGGACCCCCTCCGGCAGAATCTCCGACAGGATCACTCGCCCGACGGTTGTTCTGATCAATTCATCGGCAAGGACCTGACCTTTGCGGACTTCATCCCCGGGCTGAACCATTATTTTTCGAGACACAAAGGCCCTGCCTTCGCTCAGCGCATAGGTCGGCCTTTTCCCGTCAACTTTCAGGCCGATCTCTTTTTCGTTTACGTAATCGATGACCCCGTCTTGGTCCGCCGCTAAGCGGAACCGAACGACGATGCCTGCATGCAGATCGGCCTCTTCAGCATCAAAAGCCGAGCGAACCTCTTCGGGGCTGTTGTAGACGCGTATTTCGCCCCTGACGATTGACTGCTTCAGATCCTCGGCGTCTGCGAACGGCAAGGTGGACCCTTTGGCGAAAGGCTTTTCGCGGGTCATGTAATAAATCCCCAGGACTATGTCCTGAGAAGGCACAATTATCGGGTCGCCGTGCGCCGGGCTGAGGATGTTGTTGGTGGACATCATCAGCACTCGAGCCTCGGCCTGCGCTTCGATTGAAAGCGGCACGTGAACGGCCATCTGNNTCGAAGTCGGCGTTGAAGGCCGTGCAAACCAGCGGATGGAGCTGGATGGCCTTGCCTTCGATAAGTATCGGTTCGAATGCCTGGATACCCAGCCGATGCAGGGTCGGAGCGCGGTTGAGCATTACCGGGAACTCCCGGACCACTTCATCCAGGGTGTCCCATACCTCCGGGGTTTCGCGCTCGACCATCTTCTTGGCCGCTTTTATGGTGGTGACGTAGCCTTTTTCTTCAAGTTTGTTGTATATGAAGGGCTTGAAGAGCTCGAGGGCCATTTTCTTTGGCAACCCGCACTGATGGAGCCTTAGATTGGGGCCAATAACGATCACTGTGCGTCCCGAGTAGTCAACCCGCTTGCCCAGAAGGTTTTGCCGGAACCGGCCCTGTTTTCCCTTGAGCATGTCGCTCAGGGACTTGAGGGGGCGCTTGCTCGCCCCCGTTATGGTCTTGCCGCGACGCCCATTGTCGAACAGAACGTCAACGGCCTCCTGGAGCATCCGTTTCTCATTGCGGATAATGATGTCAGGGGCGTTTAGCTCCTGAAGGCGCTTGAGCCGGTTGTTCCGGTTGATCACGCGCCTGTAGAGATCGTTGAGGTCACTGGTGGCGAACCTTCCGCCATCCAGGGGAACAAGTGGCCTGAGGTCGGGCGGAAGAACAGGGATAACGTCCATGATCATCCATTCAGGCCGGTTTTCCGACTCGCGGAATGCATCGATGATTTTCAGCCGTTTTGCAAGTTTCTTGCGCTTCGCCACCGAGTTGGTCTTCACCATTTCTTCGCGCAGATCCGTGGCAAGCTTCTCCAGGTCGAGGCTGGCGAGCAACTGCTTGATCGCTTCGGCGCCGATGCCGGCGGTAAAACGTCCGCCGTGTTCCTGCACCAGTTGGCGATAGCGTTCCTCGGTAAGCAGCTCTCCCTTTTCCAGGTTCGTTTCGCCAGGGTCCAGGAGTATATACGAATCGAAATAAAGTACTTTCTCCAGCTCCCTAAGCGTCAGGTCCAGCAGGTTTCCGATCTTGCTTGGCAGACTCCTCAAAAACCATATGTGAGCTACGGGGGAAGCCAGCTCAATGTGGCCCATCCGCTCGCGGCGAACCTTGGACTGAATCACCTCGACCCCACACTTTTCACAAACCACGCCGCGGTGTTTCATGCGTTTGTATTTGCCGCAGTTGCATTCATAGTCTTTGATCGGACCGAATATTCTGGCGCAAAAAAGCCCGTCGCGCTCGGGCTTGAATGTGCGGTAATTTATCGTTTCGGGTTTTTTCACTTCGCCGTAAGACCATTCCCGGATTCTTTCGGGAGACGAAATCATAATTTTGACCGCGTTGAAATTTAACGGATCTTTGGGCTTGGTAAAAAGAGAGTAAAGTTCTTTCAAAAGGACCTCCTTGCGTGGTCAAAAACAGGATGAATCTCCATGACCACTGCTTAATTGCCTTCCTCTTCTTCGAGGAGCCTGACATCCAGAGCAAGCGCCTGCAGCTCCTTTACCAGAACATTGAAGGACTCCGGCAGTCCGGCCTCAAGGGTATTGTCGCCTTTCACAATCTTTTCGTACATTCGCGTACGCCCAGCTACATCGTCGGATTTGACAGTGAGAAATTCCTGGAGCGCAAAGGCGGCGCCGTACGCTTCCATGGTCCAGACTTCCATTTCACCCAGGCGCTGTCCTCCGAACTGAGCTTTTCCTCCAAGCGGCTGCTGGGTGACAAGAGAGTAGGGGCCAATGGACCTTGCATGGATCTTGTCATCGACCAGGTGGTGGAGTTTGAGCATATACATGACGCCGACGGTGACAGCCTGATCGAAAGCCAAACCGGTGCGTCCATCGTAGAGGATTGACTGGCCCGTTTCGGGCACCCCGGCTTCCTTGAGAAAGCCCCTGATCTCGGCCTCATCGGCGCCGTCGAAAACAGGAGTGGCCACATGTATGCCCTCTTTAAGATCGGGAATCAGCTCTCTGAATTCCTGTTCCGAGGCGTTTTCAAAAAAGTCAGAGTACTCGAGTTTGTTGTATATGCGTCGCAGCTTCTCATCTATCGTCTCGCGCTCCTTGACTTTATGCAGATACTCCTCGAGCATCGCCGCGAGTTGGTGGCCAATTCCCTGGGCCGCCCAGCCCAGATGAGTCTCCAGCACCTGCCCGACGTTCATACGGGAAGGGACGCCAAGCGGATTCAAAACAATGTCCATCGGGGTCCCATCGGGAAAGTAGGGCATATCCTCAGGGGGAAGAATCCGGGAAACTACGCCCTTGTTTCCGTGCCGCCCGGCCATTTTGTCTCCCACCTGGAGTTTTCTTTTCACCGCGATATAGACTTTCACCATCTTGATGACGCCCGGCGGAAGCTCATCGCCTCTTTTCAGTTTGTTTATCTTTTCTTCGAAAAGCTCCCTTACGGCCTGGACCTGCTTGCGGCAATTCGAAGAGATCGCCTCCACTTCCATGGAAGCCGCCGGCGCCTTGGCGGCGCTTATCTGGTCCCAAAGGTCGCTGGGAACCAGGAGGAGCGCCTCTTCGGTCAAGGGATCTCCCTTTTTGATATAAACCTTTTTGCCGTCCTTAATGGAAGAGTCGCTGTTTTTGCCCTGAAGCGCCTGAGCCATCTGCCTGACGGCAGTCTTTCTTATGATGTCCAGCTCATCGCGCTGGTCTTTCATGAGCCGCCCGATCTCCTGTTCTTCTATCTGGCGGGTTCGGTCATCTTTTTCGACACCCTTTCGAGAGAAAACCTTGGCGTCGATTATGATACCCTCGACCCCCGGCGGAACGCGAAGCGAGGTGTCTTTCACATCGCTGGCTTTCTCACCGAAAATCGCCCTGAGCAGTTTCTCTTCCGGGGTAAGCTGGGATTCGCCCTTCGGCGTGACTTTGCCCACAAGGATATCGTTGGGCTTGATATAGGCGCCGATTCGAATTATTCCGCTATCGTCCAGGTTCTTGAGGGCTTCATCCCCTATATTGGGAATGTCTCTGGTGATCTCTTCCTTGCCGAGCTTGG
>PLSV01000390.1 GCA_003165235.1 Syntrophobacteraceae bacterium | reverse complement strand
CGGAATTATACTGCGCGGGGATGACCATTGTCCCTTTTTTGTCGATAAAA
Organism: Syntrophobacteraceae bacterium; assembly: GCA_003165235.1. Classification (GTDB taxonomy): domain Bacteria; phylum Desulfobacterota; class Syntrophobacteria; order Syntrophobacterales; family Syntrophobacteraceae; genus SbD1. Next base: position 2,829 of record PLSV01000390.1, on the reverse strand, counting down.
CCGAATTTACCGAATCTACCGTTGATCTTCACTCTTGCGAGACCATCCTGGAACGGGCCGGCTTCATCAAATAGCGGCTGGATGACCATCCCGGTACGTGAAATGTAGCCATGCTTACTCCCGACTTTTACCGAGGCAAGTCCTTCAGCAAAGAAGGAGGCATCATCGAAGTTGGGTTTGATGACAAACTGACCCTTGCCGTCGATAAATCCGGCCCTGGGTTTTTCACCTTCTTTCCCGGTCATGACCACCACCGAAGACAGGCCTTNNAGCCTCAGTGATCATTTCTCCCGTCCGGTCGATGTATCCAAACCTGTCGCCGAACAGTACCGCCGCCTTGCCTTCCTTGAAGAACGAGGCCCCATCAAATCGGGGGGGTATAACCATCTTCCCGTCAGGATCGATAAAACCATCCTTGCCATTCTGGTGCACAGCCGCCAGTCCTTCTGAAAAAAGCCCCGCGCTTTCGTATTGGGCAGGTATAACCATTTTGCCGTTCCGGTCACAGTAACCGTATTTCCCCCCGTTCTTGACCAACAAGCGGAAAGGGTCTTTCGTGGCCACTGGTTTCTTATTGTCACAGGNNTCAACGCCACCAATGCCACCGAAAGAATGCGTTTCATGCGTCAGCTCCCATGTATTGATTTGAATTACTGGCGGATCACATAGACTTCTGACCAACTGCCGGGCAAGGTAAACTTGGAGAAAAACTCCTCACGATCTTCTATAGTATTCCGGAAATACCCCGCCTCCAGTCTTCGTTACAGCGAGTTTCAACGTCCGTCTCCGTGCGTCACAGCAATGTCATGAAGGTTTTTTTTTACTTCGAGTGACCTGCGGCTGAATCCCCGCCCAATAACGGGGTGTTAAGCGTTGAAAGCGGGCCAGACCCGAATGATTGCGGTTGCAGGTATAACAAAAACCGCTCTGTATTGAAACATAAAGTTATTACTGCTCAAAAAGCGCGACCCAATGCCTTGGAAACCTTCCAATCCGGATCGATAAGCAGGCTCTCATCCAGATTCTTTTGCGCCTCTGCCATCTGCCCTTGTTGTCGAAGGGCGTTGGCGAGCAGAAGTCGGATCGTGACGTTATATGTGTTTAATTCCAAGGCGTTACGAAGTAACGGCACATTATCTCTCTCTACGCGTTCGGTCCAGAGATGGATAAGATTCATCGCGTAAAGGTCATTCAGGTTCAACGCCCGAATTTCCTCAATCCGTGACAACGTCGTACCGTCCGGGCTTTCCCGTAGGATACGGCTCGCTGGATCAAGATGTTGGGCAATCTGATCGATGATGGTCACGGGGTTGGTGGTAACATTTTTGGCGGCCTGGTATTCCAGCCGAGGTACGTCGTCTCGATAAACGTGGGCCCGCGCCGTTAATTTTGCCAAGCTGTCGGGACCGCACAGAAAACCGGCCAGGAATACTTCACGGCGGTTCAGATAGAAGTCTGGCCCTCCGAAATACGTGTAGAATAGGTCCTTATTGACCGGTCCGTCCACGCTCAGACTGTTCAGGCGTTCCGAAGAAAGGGTCGGGCAACCGGACATACTGCCAATCAACAGGAGTTCGGTAGAATTATACCACAGTATGCTGTCAGGAAATACCTCAAGAAAAGTGCGAATAAGGGAACTGAACTCAGCAGCATCAAAGAAACTAATGGGAATAAACTGCGATACTATGCCGTTTCTGTTAAGCCGCTCGCGGACATTGCGGTAAAAATCGAGAGTATAAAATGAGGAAATGCCCGGCCTGAACGTCTGGCCGACTTCAATTGAGATTATGTCGTATGTGGCATTGGTGTTATTGATGTAATTTCGCCCATCCTCGGTAATCAACCGGACACGGCTATCGTTCATCCATGAAGAGTCAAAATTCATCCGCACGATATCGAACAGGCCGGGTTCAATATCCACGCAGTCCAACCTTGCTATATCATGGAACAGAAACCGGCTGGCTGTCTTACCCACACCCACACCAACCACGAGAACGCTCCTGGGAGCAGGATGAAATAGCATGGGGACGTGGGCCGCCATGATTTGCTGATTTTTTAGTTGGTTACCCTGCCACATGCGGTCGATTTCGAGTGCGAGTTCATTATTATCCGTAAACCTGGTCACGGCTAGATTTGCCCCGTACCCCTCCCGGAAATCAACCAACTCCTGCCCTTGGGTATGAAGAAAGTCTGCCGGCAGACGAGTGCCGGTTATAAGGGGGACCACCAACCAGGCGATCAAACCAAGGGAGATCAATGCGGCCCGCCTCCGGAGACTGACTGTTCGTTCAAGAAAGAGCCACGCGCTGCATCCGATCATGATACTCAATCCGGTGGACAGAAGCAGGCTCTTTTGCAGGCCCAAGCGTGGCAGGCATATGAACCCAACGGCCAGCGAGCCGACAATCCCGCCAACCGTGTTAACGGCATACATTTTCCCAACCCTTGTACCGGCCAGGGTTGGACAATCCACCACCATGCGGATCGCAAGTGGGAAAGAAATGCCTGACAGGACTGCGGGAAGCAAAAACAGCAGCAGGAATATCCAGACATGGCTCGGTGAATTCAGTTTGCTCACGATGCTCTGCCACCAGACCGCGGGGAGCATTACCAGAAACCAGATCATTAAAGCGCTCATGACATGAGCCATGCCGAAAATGACTGCTCGCCGTCTTGTCCGGTCACCAATTCCGGAGATCAGGACGCTCCCCAACACAATCCCTGCCAATGTGATCGTCAAGGTCAGGGTATATGTATAGACGGAATTGTGGATGAGCAGGGACAGATAGCGAACCAGGAGAACTTCATTGCCCAAGGCGACAAACCCGG
>PLSV01000385.1 GCA_003165235.1 Syntrophobacteraceae bacterium | reverse complement strand
CCCTATGCCGGAACGTCCATGGGTGAGTACTATCGAGACAAAGGTGGACATGCCCTCATCATATACGATGACCTCTCAAAGCAGGCTACCGCTTATCGGCAGGTTTCACTGCTTCTGCGGCGTCCGCCTGCCCGAGAAGCTTATCCCGGCGATATTTTCTNNCGCTGCCGATCATCGAAACCCAGGCGGGCGACGTTTCAGCCTACATCCCCACAAACGTTATTTCGATTACCGATGGCCAGATTTATCTCGAACCCAGCCTTTTCTTCGCCGGTGTGCGTCCGGCCATTAACGTCGGCCTCTCGGTCTCACGCGTCGGCGGCGCGGCTCAGACAAAAGCAATGAAGCAAGTAGCCGGAAAGCTGCGTCTTGAGCTTGCCCAGTACCGCGAACTCGAGGCATTCGCGAAGTTCGGAAGCGACCTCGACAAATCGACCCAGGCCCAGTTAAACAGGGGTGTGCGCCTCGTCGAACTGCTCAAACAGCCCCAGTATCAGCCAATGCCGGCGGAAAAAGAGATCATCTCGCTCTATTCGGGCACAAGGGGTTTCCTTGATTCGATTCCCGTTGAGAAAGTCGGCCAGTACGAGCAGCAGATGCTAGCTTTCATAGAACGGAAACATCCGGAGATTTTGGCCGAAATAAAAGAGAAGAACATCATCAGCGATTCTCTCGACGAGAAAATTGCTGAAGCCCTGAAGGAATTTGCGGGGGTTTTCCAGGCCTGATGGCCTCGGAATTGACCAGAGGACAGATGAGACATGGCAACTCTAAGAGATATAAAGAGAAAGATAGAAGCCGTCAGGAAGACCTCGCAGATTACCAAGGCTATGAATATGGTAGCCGCGTCCAAACTTCGCGGCGCTCAGCAGAATATGGAAAAATTCCACCCATATGCGCTTAAGTTCCGGGAGTTCATAGGGCGGCTTGCGGCGGGGGTGGAGGATGCCAGTGAGTACGCGCTGCTCACGCCAAAAGAGGAAGTGAAAACGGTTGAGCTTCTGCTGGTTACCGCAGACCGGGGTCTTTGCGGTAGTTTCAATACCAACCTGTTAACTGCAGCCGAAAGGTTTATCAAGGGCAGGAATGCTGAAGGCATCGAAGTAAGTCTTATCAATGCAGGCAGGAAGGCCAGAGATTATTTCAGACGGCGGCCCGTTAAAGTTCGAGACAGCTATACCGGATTGCTCAATAAAGTCGTCTACGAGGATGCCCGCCGGCTGGGGAGTGAGCTGATCGAGCTGTTTGAAACGGGCGGGGCGGACGAGGTCTACATACTTTACAGTCACTTCATCAACATAGCCAAGCAGCAGCCTTCGGTTGTCAGGCTCCTTCCCATCTTCGCTGCCGGGCAGCAGGATGGAGAAAAAGCTTTCGAGTACCTGTTCGAGCCTTCTCATCAGGCACTGCTGACCGATCTGCTGCCAAATTATGTCTATGTCCAAGTTCTGGAGAGTTTATACCAGACCAGCGTGGGCGAACACGCCGCGCGTATGGCTGCCATGGAGAATGCGACCAGTAACTGTAAAGAACTGGTAAGAACTCTCACTCTTACCTATAACAAGGCGAGGCAGGCAGGCATCACCAAGGAATTGATGGATATAGTCGGCGGTGCCGAGGCCCTCAAGAAATAGATCAAGGAGGATACAGACCCATGAATATGGGCAAAATCGTACAGGTTATTGGAAACGTTGTGGACGTCGAATTTGAAGAGGGAAAGCTCCCTCCGCTCCAGACGGCCCTGTTTGTAAGCAGTCCCGGACTCAGTTCCGAGGAAGACAATCTCGTCCTCGAAGTGGCCCAGCACCTGGGTGACAATGTTGTGCGCACCATCGGGATGGACCTGACGGACGGCCTCGTGCGCGGCATGGGGGTAAAAGATTCCGGAAAGCCGATCATGATGCCGGTCGGAAAACCGGTCCTCGGTCGCGTTATCAACGTAGTAGGCAGGACTGTGGATGGGCTCGGCCCGATCCAGACCGACACATACATGCCGATTCACCGCTCTGCGCCTCATTTTACCGAGCAGGACACCTCGGTTAAAGTCCTCGAGACCGGCGTAAAGGTTATCGACTTGCTCGTTCCGTTTCCTCGCGGCGGCAAGATGGGCATGTTCGGCGGTGCAGGCGTCGGTAAAACCGTCGTTATGATGGAGATGATCCATAACATAGCCATGCAGCATGGCGGAATTTCGGTTTTTGCCGGCGTGGGCGAACGGACCCGTGAAGGAAACGACCTCTATCACGAAATGAAGGACTCCGGGGTTCTTCCTCGTGCCGGGCTGGTTTACGGCCAGATGACCGAGCCTCCGGGGGCCCGTGCGCGTGTTGCGCTTTCGGGGCTTACGGTAGCTGAATATTTTCGCGACATCGAAGGTCAGGACGTTCTTCTGTTCATTGACAACATCTTCCGGTTTACCCAGGCGGGTGCTGAAGTTTCCGCACTGCTAGGCCGAATGCCTTCTGCCGTAGGCTATCAGCCGACTCTGGGCACCGACCTCGGTGAATTGCAGGAGCGAATCACTTCGACAAACAAGGGATCGATCACCTCGGTGCAGTGCGTCTACGTTCCGGCTGACGACCTCACGGACCCGGCGCCTGCAACGACCTTCGCCCATCTTGACGGTACGGTTGTTCTCTCTCGACAGATCGCCGAACTCGGAATTTACCCTGCGGTGGACCCGCTTGACTCCACCTCGCGTATTCTTGACCCCAATGTTCTTGGCTCAGATCACTACTTCACGGCGCGTGAAGTACAGCAGATTCTCCAGAAGTACAAGGACCTGCAGGACATCATCGCTATTCTGGGCATGGACGAGCTTTCGGACGAAGACAAGCTCACCGTCTCCAGGGCCAGAAAAATGCAGCGTTTTCTGTCGCAGCCTTTCCATGTCGCTGAGACCTTCACGGGCGTTGCCGGAAAATACGTGAAGATGGAAGACACCATCAGAGGGTTCAGGGAAATCTGCGAAGGTACGCATGACGATATTCCGGAGCAGGCTTTCTATATGGTCGGGTCTATCGAGGAAGCTGTTGCAAAGGCCAAGCAGATGGCCTCAGCAGCCTAGCGTCTTCCGGAAACGCCGGATGGGTCCGCCAGACTTGTGGTGAGGTATTGAACCAGGCGGGATTCCCATTCGGAAAAGGGGGATAATCGGGTCATCCCTTTTACGCTTTTAGCCTGAAAAACCCTTCGCGGATGGAAATTAACGTAACATAAGAAGATGGTGAGCGTATGGCGGAAAAAATCTTGCTGGAAATCGTTACGCCGGAAAGAAAAGTTCTCAGCGAAACGGTCGACATTGTTATGGCGCCTGGAGAATTGGGTGAATTTGGCGTCCTCCCCGGTCACATCCCGTTTCTTTGCAAGCTCAAGGTCGGTGAGCTTCGGTATCGGGTCGGCGCTGCTTCCCGGCACATCGCAGTAATGGGAGGCTACGCCGAGGTTTTGAACAATCAAGTTACTATTCTGGCTGCCGCAGCCGAGGCGGAGATAGAAATCGACGTTATCCGCGCAAGGGCCGCCCGTGAAAGAGCTGAGAGGCGGATTGCCGAAGCCAGAGATAAACTTGAGTTTACGCGCGCTCAGGCTGCTCTGCAGAGAGCAATAGCGCGCCTGAGAGTCGCTGAGAGACAATAGCGTGCTCAAACATCAATGGAAGGCCCCCGTCGCAGGGGGCTTTTTTTATGTGCGCCTCCTGAAACGGTCCCGGTCTGCTTCGCCTGCGCCTCAAGCCATAATCAAACTTGACTATCCATTCACTTTTTGACTAAAATAGTGCTGTGTGCGGATATTGATTCTTTGCCGGCCTCAGCCGGAAGTGTGATGTAGAGCCGCAGGAAGAAGACGGATGCATGCGGCCGTTGAGGGGTTTAGCCATATAACTGGCGAGCGTGAAGGAAAACGCTTCGGACCGTCTAAAACTGGAAGAGGTGAGATCGGCTTAACCGGTCAATCATTACCGAATTATTCGGCGGAAATACCAACATTTTGACTCCAGCTTGGCTGCCGCACTGTAATCAGTATGTGCGGCATGGAAGGGCCGAGAGAATAAATCGGGCTGATGGAATTTACGCGGTTTGCCCCTGCTGTACGCGTGATTGGCAGAATGTTTTTGAGCCAACATAAACTAAACGGGAGCTCTGCCTGGCTCTGGTGTGCAGGTCAGCTTTGGCTGAAAGCCTAAAGGAGCTATAGGGCGCCCACCTGAACCTTCAGGTTCTAGACCACCTGCCGACACGGTACAAAGCGGGGGCATTGCCTTTCTTGTTTTCCTTCCTGTTTTGGGCTTCAAGACGTCCTTTGACGGTCCTGAATTTTTCAGCATTCATCCCTGTTTACTCTCGAATATTTGTCTAGTTGGTCTACGTCCGGAACGCAGGGGTCCCGCCAAAGACGGGATTCGGAAAGATGGGATTTTTCGTTCTGGAAAGGGTATCAAGGGTTTGCGCGGAGGCGTACATGAATTCGACGCTCCGCTAGGCAAACCTGTAGATTGATCACGCCTTTGCGGGAACCAAGTGAAAAAAAGTGGGAAAAACTCTTTCCGGTCGGAAACTGCCGGCTCGAAGGCTCGATATCGGACCACCCGCCTCGTTGCCTGAGTCGATGGTTTGCAAGTGCGCTTTGGGTTTCTGAAACACGAAAGGAAACTTAAATAATGAGTTATATCTACTTGGCGCTGTTATGCATTGTTGTACTGCTTGCAGGTGGGGCCCTAGGGTACCTTCTCAGGTACTTTTGGCTGGAAAAAAGGCAACGCAAATTCGAAAGCGATGCCCGAAATCTAGTCGCCGAGGCTAAAAAAGAGGCTGAAACAATCAAAAAAGAGGCTATCCTTCAGGCCAAGGACAGCCTTTTCCAAATGAAAGTGGAGTTCGAAAGAGAATCCAAAGAAGGCAGGAAAGAATTCCAGAATCTCGAGAAGCGAATCCTGCAAAAAGAAGAAAACCTTGATCGTAAGGCCGAAGCAGTCGACAAAAAGGAAGCCGCCCTGGGTAAGCGTGAAAAGCAGGTGGCGCAGCAGGAAAAGGATTTGATCGGCCGGGAAAAGGAATTGGAGTCCGTACTGAAGGAGGAGAGAAGAAGGCTTGAAGGCATCTCTGGAATGTCTGCACAGGAAGCTAAAGAGATGCTGTTGCATTCAGTTGAGAACGAAGCTCGTCACGATGCTGCTCTGCTTGTCAAAAAGATTGAAACCGAAGCGCGTGAAACTGGTGACAGGAAGGCCAAAGACATTATATCGCTGGCGATCCAAAGATACTCCGGCGACTACGTGGCTGAAAAGACGGTCTCCGTAGTAAACCTTCCTAACGAAGAAATGAAGGGACGCATTATAGGAAGGGAGGGCAGAAACATCCGCGCCATCGAGGCATCGACCGGTGTGGACCTGATCATCGACGATACTCCCGAAGCGGTGATATTGTCGGGCTTTAACCCGATAAGGCGCGAGGTGGCAAGGATTTCACTTGAGAGACTCATATCCGACGGCAGGATTCATCCTGCGCGGATTGAAGAAATCGTAGAAAAGGTAAATGCCGAAATAGAGACCTCAATCCGCGAGGCCGGTGAGCAGGCGGCATTCGATGTTGGTGTTCATGGTATTCATCCGGAGCTGATAAAGCTGATCGGCAAGTTAAAATTCCGCACGAGCTACGCACAGAACGTGCTTCAACATGCGAGAGAGGTTTCTTTTTTGTGTGGAATAATGGCCGCCGAGCTTGGCCTCAACGAAAAACACGCCAGGCGGGCGGGGCTTCTGCACGATATCGGAAAGGCTGTCGACCACGAAATGGAAGGCCCTCATGCTGCAATAGGGGCCGACCTTGCCAGAAAATGCGGTGAGAGCCCGGCGATAGTGCACGCGATAGCGGCCCACCATGAAGATATTGCGGCCGAGGACATCCTCGCCATTATTGTCCAGGCCTCCGACGCTCTATCAGGGGCTCGGCCGGGCGCCCGAAAAGAACTCCTCGAAACATATGTGAGGCGTCTGGAGGACCTCGAGCGGATTGCGGGTTCTTTCAACGGCATCAGCAAAGCATATGCGATCCAGGCCGGCAGGGAGCTGCGAATTATCGTCGAAAGCAATACCGTCGCCGACTCCGATGTAGTCCTGCTCAGCCGAGACATCGCCAAGAAAATAGAGAGCGAACTCACTTACCCCGGCCAGATCAAGGTTACGGTCATTCGGGAAACGAGGGCTGTGGAATACGCGAAATAAGCCGTTTGGTTGACTTTTAACAGGAGTGTAAGATTCTCAAAGTGGCGAACGTCTTCGATATTCTCAACGAACGCGGGTTTGTGGCTCAGGCTACAAACGTTGACGAACTAAAGCGGTATCTGTCCAAACCTTCCTCCTGCTACATCGGGTTCGATCCGAGCGCAGACAGCCTGCACGTCGGGAGCCTTGTTCCCATTATGGCTCTTGCGCACATGCAGCGCCAGGGTCATCGCCCGATAGTTCTTGTCGGGGGCGGCACGGGTCTTGTGGGAGATCCTAGCGGCAAGACCGAAATGCGTCAGCTATTAACGCTGGAACAGATCGAGTCCAATGTTGCCTCCCTCAAGAAACAACTCTCACGTTTTCTGGATTTCAGTGATCATAAGGCGCTACTCCTTAACAATTCCGACTGGCTCCTCGATCTTCGCTACATTGAATTCCTGCGAGATATCGGCAGGCATTTCAGTGTAAACCGAATGCTCGCCGCCGAGAGCTGCAAGATCCGCCTGGAAACCGGTCTCAATTTCATCGAATTTAATTATATGCTGCTCCAGGCATATGATTTCTACTATCTGGCGCAAAAATGCGACTGCTGCCTCCAGATGGGCGGCGATGACCAGTGGGGCAATATCGTCGCTGGAATGGAACTTATACGCAAAAAGCTACGTAAGAGCGCCCATTGTCTCACTTTTCCTCTCCTTACCACCGCATCGGGCGCCAAGATGGGGAAGACGGCGGCCGGAGCCGTATGGCTCAGCGCAGAGAAAACCGGTCCTTTCGATTTCTTCCAGTACTGGATAAATACGGACGACCGTGATGTGGCGCGTTTCCTGAAACTCTATACGTTTCTTCCTGTTGGTGAGATAGAGGTCATGAGCGTCCTGGAGGGACAGGACCTGAATGTTTGCAAATCCATCCTGGCTTTTGAGGTGACCAAACTTGTCCACGGCAGGGAAGCTGCGCTCTCAGCGATCGAGGCTGCGGTCTCTGTTTTTGGACAAAGGCGGCTTTCTCACGATCTGCTCCCTTCCAGTGACATACCTAGAGAATCGGGGGATAAGGCTGATGCCGTTCCTACCTCCATCCTCCTGATGAAACGCCTTGAAGTTGGAATCCCGGCCTTTGAACTTTTTGCCGAAATCGATCTTTGCGACTCTAGGAGTTCCGCGAGGCGTCTGATCCGGCAGGGCGGGGCATATGTCAATGACGACCGCATAAATGACGTAGACTTCCGTATTGGAACCGCGCACCTGAAGGATGGCGGCATTCTCCTCAAAGCCGGGAAGAAAAAGGTCCATCGAATAAAGGTGGATTGATCGGTTTCCATATCTTTTTTCGTCTTCCCTTATTTTCCCCGTTGACTGTGTGTGTG
>PLSV01000396.1 GCA_003165235.1 Syntrophobacteraceae bacterium | reverse complement strand
GCAGGCGGCTTTTCGAACCCCTGTTCCCGCAGGCGGTAGAATTCCGTAAGACATGCTTCGAGGAGCTGCTCGGGGATGTCGGGGAAATGCAACCGCACGATAATCGAGATCTCTTCGAGGCCGGGGAAGGGGATGTAGTGGCAGAAACATCGGCGCAGAAAGGGATCGGACAGCTCTCGTTTGGCGTTGCTTGTAATGATTATGATGGGCTTATTGCGCGCCGCCACTTTATGATTGATTTCCCGAATGATAAAGGAACCATCCTCGAGGACATCCAGCAGGTTGTCCTGAGTATCCGAATCGGTCTTATCGATCTCGTCGAGCAGCAGCACCCTTCTATCCTCGGCAAGAAACGCTCTGCCTATCGGCCCAAAGCGAAGGTAATCCCAGATATCGTTAACGTTACGGCCCGATTCTCCGCTTCCAAACCGGGAATCGTTGAGCCTCAGCACAGCATCATAAACGTAGCACAGTTCTTCGCCTTTAAATGTGGACTTGCAGCGGGCTTCTTCCATGTTGATTCCAAAGGCGCGGGCGATTTCGAAGGCAAGCCGGGTTTTCCCGGTTCCCGCTTCACCCATCAGAAGCAAAGGTTTTTCCATCGAGATGGAAATATTTACTATCTCGCCCAGCTCAGGGCCCAGGTAATAACGCTCGGTGCCTTCGAACTTCATGCGCATTCACTCCGTCATTCGCGAAATTTAGGATTTCGGATAGATAATGAATTGAGTGCATCGAAAAAGGGCTAGCGTCCTGCCGCTTTCCTTGTGGATTACAGTCGCATCCCACACCTGTGTGCTTTTTCCGAGATGAACCGCTTGTGCGCAGCACTCAAGGGCGCCTTCGCGCGCCGTGGCCAGGAAATTCGACTTAAGCTCGACTGTGGTGAAACCATCGGCGCCTTCAGGCAGGCAGGCGACGCACCCGACCCCGCAAGCTGTATCAGCCAAGGTTATTATGCTTCCGGCATGGAGAAACCCGGGTAGCGCCAGATGGTGACCTGTGATAACAATTTCAGCCCTAACCTGTCCAGCCAGAATCTCCGTCACGATCACGCCCAGGTAATCGGGCAAAAAACCGGCGCCGACTCTATTGAAATATTCCGGAGTAAGTCTTGATCTTGCCAGCATTGACTCTTCTCGTTTTCGGGTTTTGAGAAAAACTAAAAACTCTTCGCCCTTCGCCACATTCCCCTCTCCCGCCGGTAATAATGTTGCACTAAGGAATTGAGGGATAAGGGAATAAATAGCAACTGTGAGAAGATGTGGCAAGATTTTCGAGACGGCGGCAAGACCGATTTCACGGAGAGATTCAGGAATTAGGGGTTTACGAGTGGGGGCTATCCTGAGGGGGCGCCGGCTATTCGAGTGGCGGCGCCTGTCGGCGCCGGCCGCCGGCCCCGTCCCTCAAGGTGACGAACTGTTGACTCTGCGGCAGGTAACGCAATACCGTTGTTCCAGGGGAGGCCTCCACTTCGGCGATCTTTTCAGCCGAGATGGGCTCCCCCAAGGGGACAAAGATCGGGTTGGAGGGGGGAGATAAACGGTAAAAGGTCAGGTCTATTTGCTCGATGTCATAGAGCAATCTCAGGCGATAAGACAGAAAGGGGTAAATATAGACATAATAATTCGTATAGAACTTACGCGGTGAACCCTGGCGGCTCCAAATCAAGAAAGGGAAATCGATCAGGACCAGGTGAGAGCCTGGCGCCAGGGTGGGACATTCCTCTTGCAGATGCTTGATCCCGGCATCATAGATCTTCGAGGCTTTCCGATAAGATTCAGATGCGATCTGAAACCCCCTCAAATCAATGTAAAAATAACCGGCCAAAATCAGGGCGATGAGTAAATAGGCCCCCCTGGTTCGCAGCCAGCGAAGGCTTAGGGCGCCCCATAAATCCACTACAACAAAGGCGGCAAAGACACCGGGCAGATAAAGATAGCGGAATTGCAGATTGGCTGCCAGGACATGGGGGAGACAGGCCCCCAGCCACATGAGCGTCAGGGCCAGGAAACGCCTCCTGGCCCGGCCGCGTTGGATTATGAGCGTCAAGCCTATGAGGATGAGCATCAACCACCACAGGAGGTTGGGAAGAGCCTTCCACAGAGCCGGCGCCGTTTTCAGAAAATACCAGAGACGATCATCCAGGCCGTGAAAGAAGTTGTTAAGAGTGGTAGCCTCGAAGGTCGAGATCTTCGTTTTCAGGGGTAACCGAATAACATAGTGCTGGATGCCCAGGAGGCAGCGGCCCAGGATCACCAGTCCGTCCAGAAGGAAGGCCAGAATCTGCAGCTTCCATCCGGCCAGCATGGAGGGCTTTTGCCGAACGGCTGCGGGCATGGAAAGGAGGTATAGATCCAGAAAAAGTCCCAGTAAAGGGAGAATTACTCCTTTGGCCTCCACCAGTGGCGCCAGCAAGACAAGGGTCAGGTAGCCCAGCGCCCATGCAGGGTCTTTTTTCCGGCGAAACTGGGTCAGGAAGATGAGAGCCGCCACTACGGCGCCGGTCATCATGACTGTGTTGATGCAACTAAACCAGAAATAGACCTTGCTGGCCACGGCGTTAAAGAGGACAAAAAGTCCGGCCGCAAATGCTTGCCAGGGTGGGAACTCCAGAAGTTCTCCCCATAGGTGGACCAAACAGGCGTTCATCAGGCACAGCGCCAGGATGAGGGCATGATAGGGCAGAGGGTTCAAGTGGAAGGCGTGGTAAAGCGCAGCAGTAATGGCATACAGAAGGATCTTAAATTGATAGTTAAGTTCATGGGACTTCAGGCCGTAAAACCAATCGTGTTGACTGTGCCAAATGAGTTCGGGGTCATCACTCCAAAACCCAAGGCTTAGGGCCCCATGGAAAACGATGAGCCCTAGGACTAGATAAGAAGCCCAAACTAGCCACATTCTCTGATTATGCGACATTGGCCGATCTCGGCAGTTATGGCAGGAAAGCAATGCTCTGGGGTCATTTCCCGGTAAGTCGCCATTATAAGGGGTTCTACTGAAAAATAAAGTGCTCTATCGATCGCGGCTGGGAAGTTCGCCATTTACGGCGGTGAGAAAGTGAACCACTGCGGGCGGCAGAAAGTGAACCAATTCGCTTTTCTTTTCTCATTATTCACCTGCGAAATCTTTTTACTTCTTTGGATCTGCTTCGTATACTTTCGCCAGGAAGGAGGCCGGGTAAATGAAGCACCTACGAGGGGCCGCGGTTTCTCTCGCCCTAGTCGCCGTGATAGTTATTATCTGGTGCATAATTTATGGCCGGACTTCCCTCGCCGTCTGGAACACCCCAGTGGCGTACGGCGGCGACGCGATCCACGGCGGCGACACGAGCCTGATACTGGCGAACGCACAGGCATTTCTTAACGGCGAGATCGTGCCGGTCCTTCAAAAATTCGTGAAATCCCTCGGAGCTCCCTTTGCGGCCAATTGGAACGACTATCCGATTACCGAAGAGCTTATATTTGCCGCAATGGGCTGGCTGGGACGAGGCATAGGGCTTTTTGCGAGCGCCAATGCCATTGTTTTGCTGGCTCATGTTCTTGCCGGGTTATCTTTTTTCTGGGTTGCCAAAGCCCTTAAGTACAAAACAGCCTTCAGCCTTGCCGGGGCCGTTTTATTCGCTTTCTCTCCCTTCATTTTTTACCGGAATTTGAGCCATCTTAACGTCGTCTACTGCTGGCATGTCCCCCTCTTTCTCCTGGTGACCTGGTGGACTTACTCGGGGCGGATCGCTTTATGGGACCGAAAATGGTGGATTGCAGCAGCCGTCTCCTTTATTACAGGAACATTTAACCCGTATTACACCTGTATGTATTTACAACTCCTGGGGTTTGGAGTTCTTCTTCATTCCGTGCGAAAGCAGTGGCCGCAAGCCGCCATGGCCTTTGGCCTTGGGTGCCTGGCTATGGCCGGATTTCTGCTGATGAACGTCGACACGATCAGCTACGGTCTGCAACACGGGAGTAACCTCGAGGCCGGCGTCCGTTACTTAATGGAAATGGAGCTATACGGGTTGAAAGTTCCCGACCTCCTCATGCCGCCTCCTTATCATCGCTGGCATTGGTGGGCCTCTTTTGGGCAGTCGAAATATTACCTTGTAACTGCTCTCAAGGGGGAAATGTGGAGCCCCTATCTTGGTTTTGCGGGTATTGCAGGCTTAGCCTGGCTTGCGGGCATGAGCATTTTTCGGCTTTTTCAGGGAAAACCCCGTTGTATTCCCGTTCAGGCATGGCAGACTTTATGGGTATTGGCCTTTTCGCTTGTTGGCGGCGCCAATTTGATTCTGGGGATTTTAGGGTGTAATTATTTCAGGGGATCGAACAGATACAGTATAATTATTCTATGCATTTCCCTGCTTTTCCTGGTCCGCCAGCTTTCGCGCCATTGTCCCCGCCGGCTCGCCCTGCCCGTGACCTTTATTTTATTGGCGGCCGGTCTCGCCGATCAGTTGCCGCCCGTGACGACCACTGCCAGTATTGAGCAATTGGCGCAACAGATACAATCGGACCGCGAGTTTACAGCCGGCATGGAATCGGGCCTGCCCCCCGGAACGATGGTTTTCCAGTTACCGGTGGTGGGCTTCCCGGAGTCTCCTCCCATAAACAAAATGTACGACTACGAACATCTCAAACCATATCTCTTTTCGAGGCGCCTCCGTTATTCTTATGGCGCGGTTAAAGGAAGGGCCCCTGAAACCTGGCAGCGGGAAGTTGAGAAGATGCCGCCCGCAGAGATGGCCGCCAAACTCGAAGAGTATGGCTTCGGCGCCATTTATATCAACACGAAGGCTTTTAGAAATGGTGGATCGAAGCTGATTGACGATTTAAGGTACGCCGGCAAGCCGGTTTTTATCGAGAGCAGCAGGAAGGACCTGGCAGCGATTCGACTGACGCCTGCTGCTGTCCCATCTATGCCGGATATTCCCCCATTCTGCGGCCCCGGTTGGACGGTAGGCGGCGATCCAGGGGACGATCGATGGGCAATTGCCCGGGAGGCGACTATCGAATTCTGGAATACTCATAAGGAGAGCACAAGAACATCCATACAGTTTGGTTTGACAACCTTAAAACCAAGGCGCGTCAGGATTACCTTTAACTCCGAGTTGTTCGACGATTTCCATCTTTGGCCGCAGGCTTATAGAACGATTGGGCCTAAAGAGGTCACTTTGGCCCCCGGGAAAAACATTATGCAATTCGAGACCGATGTGCCTCCTGAGATGCCGGGAAACGGCGATCCTCAAAAGGTGACTTTCTTGATGCGGGGCTTAAAAGCGGCTCGATTCACGAGGGACACCGGTTTTGCAAAATAGGCCCCATATTTGTATCATTTCAACACGTTTAACCTGCGCCTGGCGCCCATACAATGTCATATTGGCGGCGCCATACCGTATGTGATAATTTGCGAAATCTGTTCACTGCATTTTCCTTCCCCGCGACGTTGCGGCACAACTCGATATAGGAGATAGCAGTGAGCGGCCTTAAGGCCAAGCCCATTCGGGGCCGGCTTAACCAGTCCACGTCACCACGCCCACAGGGCGGGGGTTTCCACATTGAACTAAAAATATTGCCAAGCGATATTACATACGTTGTTTCAAATCTACAGTAGCTATAAGGCTTTAGGATGACTGAGCACTCACATCTCGGGACATTACTTAAAAGTAATTGGCTTTCTTTTGCAGGGATTGTATTATTTATCGCTCTTTTATTTAGAAATACCGGTGTCTATCCTGCTGTTTTTGCGGATGAGTACAGCTATAGCACATTTTCCAGACTGCTACCACTCCAAGAATCGGCGTTCCCAGATTACCTATATCTAGCGATTTATAGTCTAACCAACACCTGTGGTGACGGATTTCTAAATTGCGCAAGAATGCTAAATACCATCTTCTTTGTTGCGGCCTTGCCATTTATTTATTTGATAACCATGCGAGTTTCCACTAGGCTGGTAGCATCGATTGTTGCATTGCTGGCCGTTTTGGGACCAATTAACAGTTATACAGCCTGGTACATGCCAGAGGCGCTCTATTTTTTATCGTTCTGGCTCCTCACATGGTTTATGCTGCGGTTAGATAACACATCAGATTTAAGATCATGGTGTGTGGCCGGAATACTATTAGGCCTCTCTGCACTGGTTAAGCCGCACGCCCTGTTTTTGTCCCCCGCAGTCGTTATCTATATTTTGTATGTAAGCAGACGAAAAGAAGGCAAATGGGTTCTGCAAGCAATACGGAACGCTATTATTTGTGTAGCCTCTACATTTGCGGCAAAATTTTCAATTGCTTATCTGCTTGCAGGCAAAGCCGGGCTGACCATTTTAGGCCCAACCTACACTTACATGGCGGGCCGAACAACATCCAATTCGGACCGTTACGTCGAACTGCTCTGGTTATCCACTCAAAGCGCTAGAGGTCATATTTTGGCGGTCTGCTTAATGTTTGGGGTGTCCATCGCTTTTGCAATCACAGCTTCATTTGACTCCGTACTCTCTAAAGAGGAAACGAGATCCGGCCATAGGATTGCTATTTATGCGCTTTTGGTTTTAGTTAACCTTATTTTGGTTGTCAGCCTTTATACAGCCTCTGTTGCAGAAGTTGCGCGTCTTCATATGCGCTACTATAATTTTGCGCTTCCCTTGCTGCTCGTTATCGCCGCTTATCAATTATCTTTAGAGCAAACTACTAACATGCTCAAACGGAGGGCTATTATTGCTCTTCCAATCGGAGCAGCGATTTTGTACGCCGTTTATACATTCTTGGCGTCCTTTACAATAAATATTGTTGATTGCCCAGAATTATGCGGTTTCACTTTTAACTCGATTGTCTTCTATGTTTTGAGTGGCATATCCTTTTTTGCCCTTGCATTATGGGTATATTCAGCCCGTGCCGGGGCTAAAATCTTCGTCTATCTGCTCATGCCGCTTGCGGTGGGTTCTTCGACTTACTGCGTTAATCACGTATTTCGGGTGATTCTTGGGGCGCCGGGCGTTTTTGATAAGGCGGGGATTATTACAAAACAGTTCCTCTCGAATGATCAGTTTTCCAGGCTTGTAATTGTCGGCTCAGATCCTGCCGGCTTGTACCGATCATTGTTTTACCTGGATAACCCAGCAGCATCTTTTCAAATGATTCCACCGGGAGCGGCCTATGATTTGTCTAAGCTCCCGGTTGGCAAAGAATGGATTTTAGTTATCGGAGACCATTCATTGCCTGAAAATATTAGCCGCCAACTGTCGAAGGATGGTTTTACACTCGCCCGTGCGTTTCACACAGTCACTGTAGACTTCAAAAGATCTTCATGGCCTTCCGTTATTTCGAGAACAGAAGGCTTGTCTTTCGCTGAGCCTTGGGGGACATGGTCTTTAGGTGACGCTGTGACTCTGGATTTTTTTAACCCTCTTCCGGAAAAATTCACTCTTCATCTCGTCGCGTCCGCTTATGGTCCAAATGTTGGGAAAGAGTTTGTAGCCCACGTTGGGGATAGCGCCATCAGATTTACATTGGCAGCTTCACCTGAGAATAGAGTGCTCGAATTTAGCAACCCCAAAAGATCGCAAATAATAAAGATTGACGTTCCGTCACCCTGCTCGCCAACGGAGTTAGGGCTGAGGCGTGATGATAGGAGTCTAGGCATCTTACTTATGAACCTGCGGATTGAACCCCTGTAAACCGATTCTGCTGCCGGTCATTATCAGTTGCCTGAGGAAATCGGAAGGGCGCCCAAAAAAACCCGGACCGCGTTGTGACGCTTGAATCGGTTGAGGGCGGTTATGACAGGGAAACAGATGATACGGGCTGGCAGTGCTGGACTTCAAACGCCATAAAGTTTCACTATTAGATTGAAGGTGCGAAAAGGCCCAAATCCATGTCTATCAGGTTCCAGTATTTGTGCGGACCCCGTCGATCCATCAACGTCGCCGCTCAGGGATCGGACTGGTCAACGAAAATGGGGATTCACTGTCAAGGGGGTTGGGGCTCGTACGTTGTTGAGGTCCCATTTTCCAAAGATCGTTTGGATATCACGTTTACCTCACCTGAGCCGGCTGTGCGGCTCTCAGATTCAGATCCGCGAATGGGGAAATTTATGATCAGGAATCTGGAGGTGGTTTCGAACTAGACCGATAGGGAGACTCACCTCCGCAATCTGAGGCACGCCCAGAACCCGGCAAAACCGGTTCTGGCGCCCTTTCTCTTGCGTTTTTCATTAGGATATTGGATAATTCGACGTGCCTTTCGCGCGTTCCAAGAGCTTTTTCAGAAAGAATCCGACCCGAAAATGAGGTTCGGACCCATAGCGCGCAACTCGATGCATTATTGCGGCTGAGGATAAATTATGAAGCGAGCGCTCATCACAGGGATAACCGGTCAAGACGGTTCCTACCTGGCCGAACTTTTATTGAGCCACGGCTATGAAGTGCATGGAATCATCAGAAGAGTAGCCATGGAAGTCCCGGAGCACAGGCTTTGGCGCATCAGACACATCCTGGACAAGCTTTCCCTCCATGCAGGGTCCCTCGAAAGCTTTGCGAGCATTTTCAGGGTGTTCAACCTCGTGCAGCCCGACGAGTGCTATCATCTGGCTGCTCAGAGCTTCGTCAGCTACTCCTTTGAGGACGAGTTTTCGACAATCAATACGAACATAAACGGGACCCACTTCGTATTGGCCGCCATTAAGGAAGTGTGCCCCAAATGCAGGTTCTATTTTGCCGGCTCGAGCGAAATGTTCGGCAACGCTGAGCAGACCCCTCAAAACGAGCGCACTCCATTCTTCCCTCGTTCTTCGTACGGGATATCGAAGCTTGGCGGGTTCCACCTCACCAGGAACTACCGTGAAGCCTACGGTGTTCATGCATTGAGCGGAATCCTTTTCAACCATGAGTCCCCCAGGAGAGGTCTTGAATTCGTGAGCAGAAAAGTCTGTCATGCCGCAGTAAGGATCAAGTTGGGACTGGCGAAAGAGCTGCGGATGGGAAACCTTGAAGCAAGAAGAGACTGGGGGTATGCCGGCGACTATGTTCAGGCCATGTGGCGGATGCTTCAGCAGGACAGGCCGGATGACTACGTAATAGCCACTGGAAAGACCTACAGAGTCAAGGATTTGATCGAATTGGCCTTCTCGCGCCTCAATTTGGACTGGAAGGACTGGGTGGTTGTCGATGAACGGCTCTATCGGCCTTCGGAGATACACGACCTCAGGGGAGACTATTCTAAAGCTAGGAAGGAACTCGATTGGGAGCCCGGAATGTCCTTCGATGAGCTCATAAGCACAATGGTCGATCAGGACCTCGATCAGTTAAAGAGTGCAAAATCATGATGAGGATTCCAACCTGAGGCAGTTCCAGCGCCAAGAGAGAATACGCTCGTTTTTGCCTCAACCTATAACGAACAAAGGACCATAAGAAATCTCATCGATGCGCTCCTGGCGCTTCCGGGGAATACGGCATCTCCTACCGCGAACAGAGAAAGGCCCCCGAAAAGATTGCCGCTTCGGCAGGACGCGGAGAGATCAGGATCGATCCGTTTGTGGCCGAATCGGAAGATTTCCGCCGACCTTCCAGCAGGAAAGAACTCCAGGATAGAATCGCATAGATTTGCCGGGTCGAATTCGGAGCCAAGGTCCTGTTTAACGGCAGCGCAAAAAGGCGCCAGCGAATTGAAGCTCTATAATGCGGGAAGGAAACTGAAAATTGAGGTTGAGTAAACGTTAACCGCCATGATCAAGAATGTGAGCCGGAGAGAACTGGTTTTAGTCTTAATGGTGAGCCTGACAGTAGCGCTGGTCAGCGCGCGGCCTTACGCCGGCAGTTGGAACGACGGCAGCCGCCTGGCCCTGGTCGAAAGTCTGGTGGATTTCAGGACGCTGTCCATTGACCGGTCAATTTTTGCCGATCCGGCCAGGGCCGCTGGAACCAAGGCCTTGCCTTATGACCCGCAGCAACGAGCTCTCATGGAAAGCGGCACCCTCGATAAGGTCATGATCAAGGGCCGGTTCTATTCGCATCAACCCATGGTCCCGGCGCTTTTCATGGCCGCCTGCTATCAGGCGCTGGAGTGGATTGCCGGGTTGCGGGCCCGCTCACGGCCTGACCTGTTCGTCTACGCGATGACCCTCATTTCCTCGGGATTGGCGTATGTGGCGGCAGTGCTATCCATTCACCTGTTAGGACGCAGAATATTATCCGGGAGATCCACGGCGCTTGCCGTGACTATCAGTTTTGCTCTGGGTTCATCGGCGCTCGCGTATACCAGACAGGTAAACAGCCATGAGGGATTGCTCGCCGTGGCGGCTGCTCTGCTGGTTTGCCTCCACTACCTGCCGCAACGGCTTCTTCAGACCCCCTCCCCTCGTGGATTGCTCGCCGGCATGGGACTGCTTACCGGCCTGGGTTATAGTATGGACTATGCCGCCGGTCCTCTTCTGCTTATCGCCATTGCGCCCCTGATCATCTACCGGTGCCGCGTCCTCGGGCGAAGGGGCCTGGGCATGCTGACCCTATTTCTTCTTTCCGCTCTTCCTTTGATTGTCCTGCATCATGCACTCAATTATCACATCGGGGGGACATTCCGCCCTGTCGCCACCGTTGCCGAATATCTTTTCTGGCCCGGCTCACCCTTTGACTCGACCAACGCCACCGGCCCCTGGCATCATCGTAGCATCTGGCGCACCCTGGCTTACGCGCTGGAACTTTTGTTTGGAGAAAAGGGCTTTCTGCTGCATCAGCCCGTTTTGATCCTTGCATTTTTGGGCGGCATCGCGGTCATGATCAGAAAACGGGCGCTCCTGCCCGAGTTGCCCGAGATGCTCTTTTCGTTAGCTTGGAGCGGGGCTGTCTGGCTGGTCTATGCATGGGGCTCCAACAACCTTGCCGGGTCATGCGCCACTATCCGCTGGTTCGTGCCGTTGCTCGCGCCCGGCTATTATATACTCCTGATGGTTTTGCGTTATCGGCCCGATCTCTACCCTGAGTTTTTGGCGCTCGCTGCCGGCGGTATGTTGCTCTCAGCCCTGATGTGGCGCTATGGTCCGTGGATGCTGATAGTCCCCGGATTCTGGTTCACCGTGGCGCTAACTCTGCTGGGCTGGAGTATGGTAGTGTTGCTTAGACTTGAATTGAGCATTGTATTCCTTCTGTTTTGTCTTTTAATTGGCGGCCTGTCGCCAAAGCTGCTTGATATGTACCGGTTAAGTACTGATTTTCAAATTCCCCCCAACCCGCAAACCAGCTCGCAAATTGATTTTGATGCCGATGCCTATTTCAACCGAGGCGCCGCCTATTGCAAACTTGGCGAGTATAGGCAGGCGATTCCGGATTTTGACAGGGCCATCGACATCAATCCTAAATATGCGGAAGCCTATTACAGCCGGGGCGCCGTCTACGGCATACTTGGCAATAACAAGCAGGCGATTCCGGATTTTGACAGGGCCATCGACATCAATCCTAAATATGCTGAGGCCTATTACAGCCGGGGTGTCGTTTACGGCTTGCTCAGCAATAACACGCAGGCGATTTCGGATTATGACAGGGCGATCGAAATCAATCCTAAATATGCTGAGGCTTATTACAACCGGGGTGTTGTCTACGGCATGCTTGGCAATAACACGCAGGCGATCCCGGATTATGACAGGGCGATCGAAATTAATCCTAAGTATGCCGCCGCCTATTACAACCGTGGCCTAATCTATTGCAAACTTGGCGACTACAGGCAGGCGATTCCGGATTTTGACAGGGTCATCGAGATCAACCCTAAACGTGCAGAGGTATATTATAACCGNNTTATAACCGCGGTATTGCCTATGCCGAACTTGGCGAGCAGATGCAGGCGATTTCAGATTATGACAGGACCATTGGAATCAATCCTAATTATGCTCAGGCCTATTACAGCCGTGGTGTTGCCTATGGCAAACTCGGCAACCACCGGCAGGCGATTTCAGATTATGACAGGGCCGTCGAAATCAATCCTGAATATGCTGAGGCCTATAATAACATGGGTGTCGCCTATGGCGAACTTGGCGACAAGAGCCAGGCGATTTCAGATTATAACAGGGCGATCGAAATCAATCCTGAATATGCTGAGGCTTATAATAATCGGGGCGCTGTCTACGGCGTGCTTGGCAATAACAGGCAGGCGATTTCGGATTATGACAGGGCAATCGAGATCAATGCAGAATTTGCGTTGGCCTATATCAACCGTGGTGTGGCCCATCGCGAACTTGGCGAGCACAGCCAGGCTATTTCAGATTTTGACAGGGCCATCGAGATTAATCCTGGATATGCAAGGGCATATTATAACCGGGGCGCTGTCTATGACATACTTGGCGATAACAGGCAGGCGATTCCGGATTTTGACAGGGCCATCGAGATCAATCCCAAATATGCTGACGCCTACAATAACCGGGGCGTCGCCTATGGCAAACTTGGCGAGCACAGGCAGGCGATTTCAGATTTTGACAGGGTGATCGAGATCAATCCTGAATATGCAAACGCATACTATAACCGGGGCGTAGTCTATGGCATGCTTCGCAACCAGAGTCAGGCGATCGCGGACCTGCAAAAGGCGGCAAGACTCGACAGCGAAGATGCAAAGAACTCTTTAAGAAGCAGAGGGATAAGCTGGTGACAGCCAGCGGTCGAGACGCCTCATAATAAGGAATAATACTCCATGACTATGCGCTCCCGTGCCGCCGTGGCGCCCCACCCAGGCGCCCGGTTCTTATTTCAGAATGTCGATCTCGACAGTCCCAGGCAGGATGAAACGCTCATCCGCATTGTAGCGTGCGGTATTTGCCATACTGATATAGCCGCGCGTGACGGAATGTTTGGCCTGGATTTTCCGGCCGTATTCGGGCACGAAGGCGCGGGCGTCGTTGAAGCCGCCGGCGCTGAGGTGGTTCGGGTTCGCCCAGGCGACAGGGTGGTTATTTCATTTGCCTCCTGCGGGAAATGCTCCAGTTGCGCCGCCGGCCATCCAGCCCATTGCATGGCCTTCGACGACCTGAATTTTGGCGTCACAAGGCC
Organism: Syntrophobacteraceae bacterium; assembly: GCA_003165235.1. Taxonomy (GTDB): domain Bacteria; phylum Desulfobacterota; class Syntrophobacteria; order Syntrophobacterales; family Syntrophobacteraceae; genus SbD1. Next base: position 7,575 of record PLSV01000396.1, on the reverse strand, counting down.
CGACGGCTCTTCAACCATCCACGATACAAACGGGGCTGCAGTAGGCTGCTGTTTTTTCGGCCAGTCCTCGTTCGCTTATCACGCCCTGGCCCACGAGCGCAGTCTGGTCCCTGTGGACGCCGGGGATGATGACGAACTAGCCCTGTTTGCGCCTCTTGCATGCGGCGTGCAGGCAGGGGCCGGCACAGTGTTGAACGAACTCAAGCCTCGGCCGGGAGAGTCTTTCGCGGTTTTCGGCGCGGGGACCGTTGGCTTGTCGGCGCTGATAGCGGCTCACATGGCAGGCGCAACGCCTATCGTGGCCGTCGATATCACAGCATCGCGCCTGGAACTAGCCGGAGAGCTTGGAGCGACTCACGTAATAAACGCCATGGAGCATGAAATCGGCCCGAGACTGAGGGAACTGGTTGGGCCTGTCGATCATGCGGTCGAGACAACCGGCGTCTCGCGGGTGATCGACCAGGCCATAAAATCTCTCGGTCCTTGTGGAAAGATGTCCATGCTGGGCGTTTCTCACGAGGAATCGCACCAGCAGGTCACACCCCAACGACCCGGCCCAAACCAAAGGGTCTTTTACAGCATTGCGGGCGACAGCGACCCGCAAAAATTCATTCCTTATATGATCAGGTGTTACAGGGAAGGCAAATTCCCCTTCGATAAGCTGATAAAGCAATACCCTGCGCCGGAAATAAACCGGGCGGTGAAGGATTCTCAAGATGGACATACCGTAAAAGCTGTCCTGCGCTTTTGAATTCCCCTTTTCAACTCTCCCCTCACCGGGATTTCGGATCGCAATCAACCGCAGCAGCTAGGATTTTCTCCCCGCGTTTATATCGTGTACTCCTAAACCGCCCTGAGCGAACTGCTGGAGAATAATATGGAAAAAATCCAATCTTTGGCTTTCGGTAAGTATTTCTTTTTCCTCTAAAATATGCTCGATAACCGCATGCTCGAGTTCCGATTGACATTTCAAAATATCTTGTGCAGCCGAATGCACTCCGGATCTATCGGCTGATTCTGAAAAAAGCGCCCGCGCCAGCGCCATTCTCTTTTGACACAAATCCTGACGGATTCTTTCAACCCTGGGAAGAAAGGTCCTTCGGATATTTTGAACTTTTTGACGCTGGTCCCCGGTCAGATCGGGAATCAAGTCAAGATAGCCTTTAATGTTGGAATGCTTCCACCTTGTGTGCTTCAAATAGTAATATGAACCGACAAAGACGGCCAGAACAATTGATAAAGCGCTCATAAAACCAAAAACAAATGATCCTGAAGCCATATGAAATGTCCTTATCTCTGTTCGCCGATGACCTGGAAATAAGCGTGACTCATGGAAAGAGGCGGAAAATCGCCGAACTCATCCAGGGTGGCGGTTCTTTCATACTCATGTCCTGAGAGCACTTCAAAAATGGAGTCAGCCAGTTGCAGAAACCTGGCGAGGACACGTTTAGAAAAGGGGGCGGAATCAGGACGGTCCTGTTCCTTTGTTGAAATCCCGGCGATAATCTGCAGGAAAAAAGACTCATCGAGTTCGAGTCTTGGCATGTCCTTCACCAACGAATCAACCCGTTCGAGTTCGGCCAGTTCTTCCCTGCACGCTGCGCAATTTCGTAAATGCAGAGAAATCTCTTCACTAAGCTCCCCATCCAGTTCCCCATCTTTGTAGGCCGATAATTGGCTTCTAAATCCATCTTTTTCCACTGTTCATTCCTCCGAATGTCTGATCAGTGTTTTTCTGAGATTCTGGCGGGCGCGGAAGAGCAGCGACTCTACACTGGAAATCGAGGTTGAAAGAATATTGCCAATTTCGGCATAGGAGAGCCCTTCATTCACTCTGAGAAGCAGAGCGGCCCGCTGATTTTGGGGAAGGCGCCGGAGTGCATCCATCACTTCCTCCTCAAGCTCTTTGCGACCGGTATGGTTTGGCGCCGCCAACTCAAACTCACGGTCATCAATGTCGGCGATCGGGCAGAACCGGCTCCTGCGCAGGACTTCATTTAACGACAGATTGTAGGCGATTTTGAAAATCCAGGTCGACACCTTCCCCCTGGGCTCGAACTCGGAAGCCGCCCGATAGACACGCAAAAAGACTTCCTGTGCAATATCTTCTGCCCCGAATCTATCCCCCATGTATTTAAAAATAAAATTCGAAACGGGGTCCCGGTACTTCTTGATCAGCATCTCAAAGGCGACTATATCGCCGGCTCCAATAGCCTTTATCAGCTCGTATTCCCTGTCGGCTTTCGGGAGGGAGCCGCCACAGCCCGATGGATCATTCATCTTCACCTGCTTTAATCTAAATCTTAATCCACCCTTTTCTCAGTGAATTATCCAAGATTATCCCTACCAGAAAAGCTACGCCCATGTGCCACATCGCGAAAGCAGCTACGATAAGCATCACATAGAAATCGGATTTCTTTTCGCCAATGTCTTTGACCACTATGGCCAGTTCCGAACCTGCGAAAAACAAGATCACTCCCAGGATAGCATTGGGGGAAATTTTAAAGATGACTGCAACAGAGTCACTAAGAAACAGGGCAATCAGGACGAGCATACTTCCCAGAATAACCAGGGCCCCTCCCGTCCTTGCCCCGAATCGCACATGGCCCGCCATGCCGCCGGCCCCATGACACAACAGAATACCACCCAAAAGGGGCGAAACCAGGTTGATGACGCCCTGGGAGACGGCGATCTGTCTCTCAGTCACCTGCCTGTCGGGAAAAAGTTCATTGTTCTCGGCGGTTATTGCAATAACAGCGTTGCCCAAGGTCAACGGTATTTGGGGTATTGTAAAAAGCAATGTGCATATGACCAGGTCATTCCATGTAATCATGGGGATGCTGAAAACCGGCAGCTTGAAGCCGATATGGATTTTAGCAAGTTCCGCCGATATCTGAGGGTTCATTATAACGGCCGACCCAACCCCAATGACCAGGAGCACAAACATCGCGGGGACCCTGGGGTTGGCAAGAAGGAAATAGGTAACCACCAAAGCTATACCGGCCAGGACCGGCGCGGTCTGCATACGGTGGATTCCATCCACCATGAAAGAGAGACCCAGCCCCAACATAATGCCGCGCACAACCGGTTTGGTTGCAAGCTTGGCGACAGGTCTGATCGCCCCTGTAGCGCCGGCGACCAACCAGAAAAGTCCGGTGGTGAGTCCTGACCCGAAAAGGGCCGCCGGGCTTATACCACCCGCGATGGCTGCCGCTCCGATCGCCTTCATCGGTTGAATCGGGATTGGCGTTCTATAATAGAACCCTGCGGCCAACAAACAAACGCCAAACATGAACAGGAGCCCGAGAGGCTCCACCTTTACTATTGTGATGTAGGCGACCACAAAAGGAATCAATGTGCCAATGTCTCCGAATGCGCCGGCCCATTCCATCTTGTTGTAGAGATTCTTCGTTTTCCGCCCGCCCGCTCCAACCGGTTGCGCAGTTTTCCCTTCTTCAAGTCCTTTAGCCCGGCTATCGGGTGACATCGGGAACCTCCTGCCTCGTATGATAGACTTATGTGGCGCCCTACCGAAAAGAAATAACCACTCTCCGTCATGCGAGCGCGTAGCGGGCAGGCCGACCGCGCGACATGTCTATCTGGCGCATTGGGCGTTCGCGGGAGGCCTGGTTTTGATTCTGAGTATGCCCCCTGCGTGGCGCCCTTCTCCCGGCAAATTCTAAAAAGACGATGAAATCAGTCTCCCTCTTATCCGTTAAACAATTCAAACTTGAGGAACTTGCGCTTCCATAAAAAAAATCTTCTCAACCTGCTCTCAAGATAGAGATACTCGAGGTTCTTCTCACCGCTTTAGCGGCGAACGAAAATGCTCCCGGTATGATCTCGATTTCGACCGGAGTGTTCCCTATCAGTTCGCCGTCGGCCTGGATCAATGCCTGCGATACAGAGTCCAGACTGATCCTGCTTGCCCGCGCAGTCTTGACCCATGGGAGCCTGTAATGCGCCCCAAAATAGGCGAGAAACAACAGAAGCAGCCGACCGGAAAGCCCCACCGGTTCAGCCCAGACCAACTCGAACTGGTTTCGGACCGGAGATGCGGGCGGGGCGACTACAATCCTTTTGCCAAAACAGCATCCCAGCGCCGTTCCAAAAAAGATGGCGTTTGTATGAAAAAAAACCCCATTTATATTTCCGCTCAGAACGTACGAGTTCAGGCCGCGAAATGATCTTAAAGCGCTCAAGGCGTACGCGGGCCAACCGGATCTCCCGAACCGCCCGGTCCGGAAACGGCGAATGACTTCCGCGTCTAAACCCATTCCCAGAATCATTGCAAAAACCCTTTCGCGCTGCCCTTCAGCGTTTTGAATGCGGCAACGGCCCAGGCTGACCGTGATTGTGGACTGACCCATGGCGGCGCGAAGCCTTTCGACCCGGCGCCTGCCAACTTCAAAGTTGCGTATGTAGTCACATCCGGTTCCCAAGGGGACCATACCGACACTTGGCAACTTCCCCCTTTCCTCCCACCACAGTCCGTTCAAAACCTCAAACAGGGTCCCATCTCCGCCCACGGCAATGACCCGATCGTATCCGGAACGCCTCACTGAAGCCGCAAGCAACTCAGCGTGGCCCGGGTACTCGCTCCAGAAAGTCTCCACTCGGACTGCTCCCGGACCGAGGGAACTCAGGAGAGCAGGCCACTTTTTACGGGCTGTTTTAAAGCCGGAAACGGGATTCACGATGGCGGCTATTCTCACTGGGATAACCTGCTTTGCAAATAAATTGTCTGGACAGCTACGGCAGGATATTTATCAGGCGGAACAAAAACGCCGGAGTACATTCAGCGCGTTTAATGAAAAATATCTTCCGGATCATTCTTTCACCGATATTACCGGGTTCGAGCGGTTTCGTAAAACCCGGCCATCCGGCGCCGGAATCAACTTTGCCCACGGAGGAGTCAGCGCGGCGGAATTTGATGCCGCACCGGCTTCTATTCCAAACAAGACTAACGCGTCCTTAAAATGTTAAGGCCTTTTCACGTTTTGAGCCGTGTTTCTTGGCGCGTCTTTGAGGCTCATTTGCCTGTGGCCGTCTTCATGCTTTCGAAATGCTCATTTGCAGACTGCAGTATAACAGTTTCGAGGAACTGCTCCACTGTGATGTCGCTGCCCATAGCGGGAAAATAGCCGGCCTTATCAAGTTCCGAATCTTCAAGGCCGCCTGCAAACGCAACGATCTTCCGGCCCTGATCTCGAAGTATGTCTAATACCTCGGATTTAGAGCATTCGGCGTGCTCCCTGGCATGACGGTTAGCGTTTTCCGTGATCTGTTCCATGGTCATCTCCGCGAACTTCTCGCCTTTCAGTATCATTTTTGCCGCTGACATAGCAGGGTAGTGTGTTGCCCCAATATGCCGCGCCGTCACCCCGACCGGCCACTCCTCCACGCCGATTTTTCGCCAGTCGGTTTCCGTGCAGCTCCTAACAAAAGAGATTACCTGCTCATTAAATGAATTCAGGCGATCCGCCAACTTTTTCGACCTGTCGCTCATAGCTTTCCTCCTTCATGTTTTCACATAACCGGCCGTATGCTCTTGCATTTGGCAAATTTGGAAGCGTTTATACCAAGTTGCGCTCAAGTTGAAGCAACCGACATGGGTTGGAAGGTTCAACGNNCGATCATAGTGAGGGTTCGGGGGGCAAATGTCCCCCCAACCCCCGAGCTTTTCAGCTTTTCTTGGTACTCACTCGAACGCAACTTCGTATTAGAACAAGATAAGCAGTGAAGCGGCCTGTTTCATTACTGACCGAGGGATACTAAATGTGGAGAAGTCAAAAATGGGTGACGATTTCTTCACTTCATCGCCCGGACGCGCCATTGGATAAACTCTTCCATGCCCCTGGCCACACTGTACAACGGTGTGTAGCCGAGCAGCTCTTTCGCCCTGGAAATATCTGCAAGAGAGTGCCGAACATCCCCTTTGCGAAAAGGCCCATACTCGGGATCTATGCCACCTGCCTCGGGCATATGAGAGCAAAGGGAGTTTTTAATAAGCCCCAGCAACTGGTTGAGAGTCGTGCGATCCCCACACGCAATATTGTACACCTTGTCAAGAGCTTCGGGACCGTTGGACAGGGCGGCCAGGATATTTGCCTGTATCACGTCCTTAACGTAGCAGAAATCACGGCTGGTACCGCCATCACCATTTATGACGGGGGTTTTCTTATTGATCAGGGCATCGATCCAACGGGGAATAACGGCTGCGTATGCGCCATTCGGGTCCTGCCGCTTCCCGAATACGTTGAAATATCTCAGCCCAATCCAGTTGAAATCGTACACTCTTGAAAAAACTCCGGCGTAAATCTCATTCACCAGTTTTGAAGCCGCATAAGGGGAGAGCACCGATCCAGTTTCTTCCTCCACCTTGGGCAGTTTTTCGCTGTCGCCATAAACAGAGGATGAGCTTGCGAACACGAACCTTTTTACACGCGCCTCCATCCCCGCAACGAGCATTTGCAGGAACCCGTCCACATTGCACATGTTTGTCGTGATCGGATCGTCTATAGATCGAGGCACACTCCCAAGGGCGGCCTGATGAAGTATGTAATCGACTCCCGAGCACCCCCTGCGGCAGTCTTCAGGATTGCGGATGTCTCCCTGGATGAACGCGAATTTGTCCCACCTTTCAGGGCCGACCGTCCTCTTAACATCCTCGAGGTTATGAGCATAGCCGGTTATGAAATTGTCCATTCCCACCACAGGCTGATCGAGCTCGAGCAACGCTTCGAGAAGATTGGAGCCGATAAATCCGGCAACCCCCGTGATCAGCCACTTTTTGGGCTCTTTGGCAAGTTCGGCCTTAACATTGTCAATTCTGCTCACAATCGATGCCCCCACAAGTTGATCTGTTCAATTAAGTTAACTGCCTTTGCCTGTTCGCTCGAATTCATAATCTGTAACTATTATCCCCCTGGTAAGTCAATTGACAACAATTCTTTCGCAATCCGATAAAAACCGATTGTAGAGAACCGGTTGCCTGTTTTACGGCGCTTTTGGCCACGCAACTTCTCTTACCTTCCGGCCCCAGTCAGCCAGGATGAGGGCGGACCGCATTCCGGGGACCCGAATACCCTTCCGGTCCCTGTCCGGTCCTTTCGGAGTCAAAACCACCTTTGAAAAATAAATTCTTTTCAGTCCAAAACCCAAGATGTATGATCCACAATGCATTTGTCCCGAAGATTCTCTGACTATGGAACATGCAAGGAGGTGATGAACAGCGTCGAGGCGCGCGCTTGGGAACATTCATCAGCCTGAACCGGGAGTAGATGCTTCTCCGGCGCCTTATTACAACTGTTATATTTTTCCTACTATTTTGATAATGTTTCAGCCTTGTCTTTAGATTACTTTAAATTATTCTCACGAGCCGTTTTTCTCCAGCCAAATGATCCATCGTTGCAGTCCCGGTGAAAGCAAACCGGCAATGAGCTGAGCTGGAGATCATTTCGACGCTGCGCACACCCTTTTCACAGTAGCCATAGCTCTAATAGAAAAGGAGTTGATTCTATGAGTGAGCAAAGAATTGACGAGAACAAGTTGACTGAGGGTTTATGCGATACC
>PLSV01000293.1 GCA_003165235.1 Syntrophobacteraceae bacterium | reverse complement strand
CAAAGCAATGTCCTCTCTGTGGAACAGCGCTGAGATTTTGCGGAGATATAGGTCATTTTGTCAATGAGGGCGATTATGATGAAGAAGTAGCCATGTGCAGTGACTGTTGGCAGGGAAAGCTCGACAGAGAATAAGTCAACACCAGAAAAAGGTGCCAGGATATTTTTACCCAACCCCTCGAAAAGGAAAAATTAGCCTAAGGATTTTTCATACCTTCCCGGGTAGTGACCAAAAAGCTGCCAACAATGCCAAATGTCTGACCTAACAATACTGTTTCAACCGGCGCCTTGACATGCGGTCCATTTTTCCCAGGCTACTGTACGCTGCTGCCCATACCGGCAAGCGGCCGGCAGCCTGGTTACGACCGGCTGAATTACCGACATAATCAGGAAAATATTATTGCCCTTCCAAGTCGCGAATCCGCGCCCGACATCATGAATCGACCGGATTGCCACGGGTTTCCACATCAANNTGTCACCGGATTTTTCATGCACCAACTGCACCCGCGTGCCACATACCCGTTGAACCTCTTGCCACATTTCATCCATGGTCATCAGTTCAACACCTTCGAATTCCTCGTTACTAGACAATTGCGCCATGAACCTGTCGATCAGATCGTAATCAAGGAAATCATTCTCCTTGCGACACCACCTTATAAAGCGAGGATTTCTGGACATTTCCGTCTTGAGAATTTTCTCGATTTCATTTTTTTTCATGACATTCTCCTTTCTTTAACATGCCGTTGCTTCGCCCCGAGGGGAAAACTCATCGCCTGGGGCAGATTTCGCGCGTCCTCATCGGTATTTGCCTGACAGTTAATCATTGGTGCGTATCCTCATATGTTTACCATTCATCCGGACTGGCCTATTTATCCCTGTTTGGAGATCATGTGTCGGAGAAGATCGGCAACCCTGTGGGAATACCCCCACTCGTTGTCGTACCAGGCGATGATTTTGAAAAGTCGTTTTTCCCCTTTTAGATTGTTCTGGAGTGTGGCAAGAGAGTCATAGATCGAAGAACTCTGGGAATGAATGATATCGGAGGAGACCAATTCCTCGTTCGCGTATTCAAGAAATCCCTTGAGATAGGTCTCAGAGGCCTTTTTCATCAGGACATCGATCTCTTCGATGGAGGTATCCCGTTCCGAGCGCAAAGTCAGGTCAACCACCGAGACATCAGGAGTGGGAACGCGAAACGCCATTCCGGTAAGCTTTCCCTTGACCGCCGGCAGCACTTCACCTACCGCCTTGGCCGCCCCTGTCGTCGAGGGGATGATATTGACCGCTGCCGCCCTTCCTCCGCGCCAATCCTTCTTGGAGGGGCCGTCGACGGTCTTCTGGGTCGCTGTGTACGAATGAATCGTTGTCATTAACCCGGTCTCGATGCCGACCCCCTCTTTCAAAAGGACATGCACCAAAGGAGCAAGACAGTTGGTCGTGCAGGACGCGTTGGAAACCACATGGTGGCTCGCGGGGTCATACTCCTTTTCGTTGACACCCATCACGATGGTTTTCGCGTTCCCTTTTGCCGGCGCAGTGATGATGACCTTCCTGGCGCCGGCCAGGAGGTGCAACTCGGCTTTTGCAGAATCCGTATACAGACCGGTCGATTCGATAACAAACTCGACTCCCAACTCACTCCAAGGAAGGAGATCGGGCGTTTTAGCAGCCGCTACGCACCTGATTGGATGGCCGTTCAGGACGAGAAGATCGTCTTCTTCCTGTGAAGGGCCACTCTTGGCTGTGGCAACTTCTCCCCGAAAGTGTCCGTGGACCGAGTCGTACTTCAACTGGTAGGCAAAGTATTTCGCATCGGTGCTGATATCGACGACTGCAATGACGTCCAGCTCCTTGCCTACGAGTCCCTGCTCAACCATGGCCATCAGGACCAGTCTGCCAATTCTGCCAAAACCGTTAATCGCAACCTTTGTTCCCATTTTGACCTCCTTTAGATTCAATCGATATTACACCTCTCACGGAGTTATCGCTTCTGCAAGCGGCGGTTGCCTGTTTACAGCCAACGCTGTAATTTCTTACTAAGGGTTCCGCCCATACAGCCACTCATCCATCTGTTCGCATAGTTCATCATTAAAAACAATTTTTTGTGGTTGCCTCAACGGGAATGCTTTTTGTCAGCTGGTTAATCAACCCAGTAACCTTTGCGATTATAATGTTTATGCAATATGGTCTCGTAATCCCGCGTCAGCATGAATTTTTCCGTGTATTCCGGTGCCTGCCTGATAGCTTCGCCGGGAAGATTAATAAAGACCTTCGATTCGTCCCAACTGACACGCTCGATCCATTGTGGTGAAATCAGGACTTTTTTTCCCGGCCACCAGTTCCTCGTATCGACAATAAGATAACGAATCGCCCAGGTTTCATCATCAATGAGAAAATCATCCACGTGGCCAATCTCGTCGTCCAAGGCTTGGATGTGATAGCCACTCACTTCATGGGTGCTGCGTAAATGGGGATCCCACGCTTTCTCATCTTTGGTGGATACGTTCCATTTTTCAGGGTCACGCACAATGTAGGGATAAAATCCCCAAATGTATGGGCCGGTTGAATACATCGGCCACCCAAAATACCCGCTGTAGTCCTCCTCGAATTGTCGCGAGACGGGCTTGTCACTATCCAGGCCCGGACTGTCTTCAATCTGCTTTTTGGTCAAATTGACAGCGATGAGTTTTTCTTCTTTATTCACGTCTGCCAGCGCATACGGGGAAATTAAAACCTGTCTACCCGTAAGCCAGTTTCCCGTATCGACGACCAGATACCGAATCACCCAGTGCCGGTCATCGAAGTAGAATTCTTTGATTTTCCCAATTTCTCCGTCAAGGCTGTCCAATCTGTAATCTTTTAGTGATATGGCTTCATTTAGCATTGATGTCCTCCTTTTGTTTTGAGCCCCGAGAAAAGGCACATATGGCTTTTGCCTTGTCATGCCTTCTTGAAATAAGCAAAGAGCCATGCCACGATGTTAACGATCCAACAACAGAGATCATATATCCGGTGCTGATGTTCGCTTGTTTTTGGCCTGGCTGTTGTCACTGACATACCCGGATATTCCCATCATCAATCGCAGCAAACCATAACTGAGCCAGCCCATGAACCGGAACCCAAACGGTTGCTGTGTCCAGTTGTCCCTCAAGATCCGATGGCCATCGGTTTCAATGGTTTGCATCAGGCTCTGCGCCAGCGTTACGCCGAATTTTTCATTGTCAATGACAACATTAGCTTCCCGTGAAAGCAGCAGGCTGAACGGGTCGATATTTGATGACCCCACCGTCGCCCAATGCCTGTCGACCAATGCCACTTTGGCGTGCAGGAAGCTCGTGCGGTATTCGTAAATTTCGATTCCCGCATCGAGGAGATTGCCATAGAGCGCCCGCGTTGCATAATGCTGGAGAAAATATTCCACTCTCCCCTGCAGCAGCAAAAGTACCCGTACGCCGCGTTTGGCCGCACTGATAAGAGCATGACGGAAATCAAACCCCGGCAAGAAATAGGCATGGGCAAGAATAATCTCGTATTTGGCTTTTTCGATGGCCCGCATATATGCAGTTTCAATGTCTCGGCGATGGCGGAAATTATCCCGAACCAGGAATGCAGCACTCATCTGCCCTTTGGCAAAGGTTGAAACAGGTGGTGTCCCGCCGCGGACCGCCCCCTTACGAAAGCGGCTCCACGCAATCATTGACCAGAGGCGACGGGCGGAAAGGCGGATCGCTTCCACCAGCGGCCCTTGTACGGCTACTGCATAGTCGAAGCGGGGGGGCATGTCGCCCTTCGTTCCACAGTCATCAATAATGTTGATCCCCCCAACAAAAGCGATCTCCCGGTCCACTACCACTATTTTTCGGTGCATCCGGCGTAGACGCTTGCGCCTGAACGTCCAAGGGGATATCTGGGGACGAAAGATGAGCGCCTTCACTCCGCCTGCCTGTAGATAGTCCAACATGCTCTGCGGCAGATTCTTGGAACCATAGCCATCAATCAGCATATAGACATTTACTCCGCGCAGGGCCGCCCGATTCAGCGCGTCCGCAATTCGCCGGCCAGTGGCGTCATTTTTATAGATATACGTTTCAAGATAAATTTCATGTCGTGCCTGATCGAACGCCGCTTCGATGGCGGTGAAAAAGGCTTCTCCGCTCTGTAACAGGTCAATCTGGTTGCCCGTGGTAAAACGGGATAAACTTGCGGAAAACACTGCTTGATGCAATTTTTGGCGAAGCCGTTTCCCGTGGGACATAGCAATAACCTGTCACTCATATCCTGTTTAGTTTCCGTCCGGAAAGGGTTCTTTTTCGCCAAGGCGGCGTCAATCTTCGGGTTTGCTTGTGCGGCGTACCGATGTACGCCTCCGCACAATCCCTTGATTTCCTTGCCTGGACGAAAAATCCCTCCTTTCC
>PLSV01000122.1 GCA_003165235.1 Syntrophobacteraceae bacterium | reverse complement strand
GTAATGAGATCCATTCTCTGCCTTGCTCAGAGAAGCTATCGGGAGGATTAAGGTGCGCCCCGGCGCCCGACCCCTGGTCAACCGGCCACTGCTCAAAATGGATCAGGAAAGTAAGCACATGGGGTTTAATTTTTGGATGTTTCCCATTCAAATGTCTCAACGCTTCCTTTACAAAAAAGTAAGTCGCACTATGGTCCGGGTGCCAGTCGTCAGTCGGGGTGGTCGCCACCAGATTAGGTCTAAACCGAGCGATCACCCGTTCGATCTCCCTGCTCAGGTCTTGGCCCGTGTAGTCACAGTGAGGGATTATGCATTCGGATAGCGGGGGACGGTTTACCCTGGTGAAAGGAGATCTGTACGCATACGGATGTGCGCGAAACTTAAAACGGAGGTAGGACAACCCGCCGTCCGGATAACTCAGAAAGATCACATCGTGCGCCTTCAACCCAAGGGTGGCGGTCGCCTTCCGCGCCTCCTCCCGGCGCTCCTCACCGTACCTGCGGTAGTCCTTTGCTGTGGGATGCGAGATGTTATTCTCTCTTTCCACCCCTTCCGGAAAACCGTCTCCGCATGTTACAAATACTACCCTTACCTTTCCGCCTTCCTCGAGAACACGTTGAATAAGGCCACCCGCTCCAAGGCTTTCGTCGTCCGGGTGCGGGGAAAAGACGACAAGACGTGTAGCATGCGAGATGAGCGGTTCTATCGAATGCAGTGTTTCCGCCCGAGTATTGGAAGGAACTAATGCGGCGAGCGCAAAAAACAGCATCACTAATACGTGCCGCATGTTCACTTCCTCCAATTCCCAGACCGCTACAGATTTGCGCTTGAACAACGCCTCATCTTGCCCCCTCCGCATCCCGAGGCGCATTGCGGGGCCGGAATCCGCCCGAATAAGCTTTTTGGACAGGCCAAAGGCCCATCGAATCCTCCAATATCATGATAAGAAAGGCGCTAGAAAGGTCAACAGGACCGGTCTTGGCAGTTTCAGGACACACCTCCGGCCTTCACGGCAGAGTTTATGGAGGATGTGACCCTTCCGAAGAACGTCCACCTGATTTAGATTAATAAGGCGCCCTTAAAGCGGTTTTAGTTTGCATGGAGAGGATCGTTTCATTGAGTAGCCCGGCGTTAGCCCGACAGAAGCTTCTTGAAAATGAGAAACCGGAACTGCAGGGATGCTTTTCGCCGGGGACTGAGAAATGCGTGGAACGTCAGCCCAACCCCGGTTCCGATTCAAGTCCGGCGGCCAGTAAGGGACGCCTGGCCTCGCTGGACGCTTTCCGCGGCCTTACAATCGCCCTGATGATACTCGTGAACAGCCCCGGGGACCCTGGGTCAGTCTATTCACCTCTGAGTCATGTGGTTTGGAATGGATGGACTTTCGCCGATACTGTCTTTCCATCTTTTCTTTTCATAGTTGGAGTTTCGCTCGTCTTTTCAATTGCAAAGCAAGCAGAAAAAGGCATGTCAAATTCGGCGTTTATCCTCCGGCTCCTGAGGCGAACTATCATTCTGTTCGCGCTTGGGCTTTTTATTAATATTTTCCCAACATTCTACCTGTCAGAAATCCGCATACCCGGAGTTCTGCAAAGGATCGCCGTCTGCTATTTTCTTGCTTCGCTGATTGTTCTGAAAGCCGGCTTGAGAGGCCGTATCTTATGGCTTGTCGGCCTGCTTGCCTCCTACTGGCTGATGATGCGTTTCATACCAGTGCCTGGGGTCGGCGCCGGGGTACTCGAGCCGGGAAAAAATTTCGCCGCCTGGGTCGATTCGCTTTTTCTGAGCGGGCATATGTGGTCGTATTATGACGGGGAATGGGACCCGGAAGGGATTGTGAGCACAATTCCCGCACTCGCCACTACTCTTTTCGGAGTGCTGACGGGACAATGGCTCAGGTCTTATTCGCCGGAGCGCAGGAAAGTCGCCGGAATGGCGTGCGCCGGCCTGGTTCTGCTCATCGCCGGTTACATGCTAGATCGCTGGCTGCCGATAAACAAGAGCATATGGACGAGCACTTTCAGCATATTCATGGCGGGGGTGGCTCTTGTTTGTCTGGCATTCTTTTACTGGCTGATCGATATCGCAGATTTTTCTCGATGGGCTAAACCGCTCATTATACTCGGACTGAACCCTATCGCAGTATATGTGCTATCGGAAGTCTTCGACACCACGCTCAGGATATTGAATCTTTCCATGGTCCTGGCGCAAGATATAGACTGCCACTCATACCTGTTCAACAGTTTGTGCACCCCTGTTGGAAAATCGGAAACCGCTTCTTTGCTCTACGCGCTCCTGACTCTCCTGTTCATGCTTATAATCGCATGGATTATGTGGCGAAAGCGACTTTTTATAAAGGCGTAGCCCTTTCCAGACTTCGTTAAGTCATCGTGTCAGGAGTAGATTTTTGTAATGATTGGCGGTACGGATATCAATTGGTTCGATATAAGCAGCATTGGCTTGATGAATATCTTTTTTTGGATGTGGTCGGCATCTTCAATCTACTCAGACGTCCCGAGAGTATTTATAGCTATAGTGCAGCAGGACCTTTTCAAAGTGTGGAGAACTCACCCCGGCTTCCTATCAAAGATTTTTTACCGTTTTCTTTCTATCCTGAAACAAACCGGCGTATCAGGTTTGTGCCCGGTAAAGGTCCATAAACTCAGCAAAACAGTTATTTCTCTCTTGACATGTAAAACCGATTCTGTAAGGTTGGCCGACTTTGCCTCTGAGAATCCTGGGGCAGGATATGCCGGGACCTGTGTGATGTTCACTGGCGCCCATCCGAGGCCAATGAGTGGAGTATCGCTTTTGAGACCATTGTTCCCGGAATCGAAAGGCCGAAGGGACAATGGCGATTAAACAGATAAAAAGATCCGGTTTGTAAACTAAATTAGGGCTCTATTCGTTATCTAAGTCGAAAAGATGATTTGGCATACTGGAGAGAACTGACTCGTACAACTAGAAGGAGGGAAATTATGAAAAGAAAAGTGTTTCTAATCCGCGCTTTGATCGGGATCCTCGTAGTGATGATGGTCCCATACGGCGCCTTTGCACAGGATGCCGGAACGGCCGGAACATTCAGCCAGCAGGAATTGGACCAGATGCTTGCCTCGGTTGCGCTCTATCCCGATTCGCTGCTCGCGCAGGTCCTCATAGCGGCGACATACCCGGATCAGGTTATGGAAGCGGACCGCTGGTTGAAAGAAAACCCCGGTCTTACGGGAGATGCTCTAAATAACGCCCTGGACGGGATGAACTGGGACCTGAGCGTGAAGGCGCTCGCGCCTTTTCCGCAGGTCCTCGACATGATGGCTAAGGAATCGGCCTGGACACAAAGGTTGGGTGAAGCTTTCCTGGCTCAGCAAGCCGATGTCATGGACTCCGTTCAGAGACTGCGGCAGAAGGCTTATTCCGCCGGCAATCTCAAAACTACCGCGCAGCAGAAGGTGGTTGTGGAAGGTGAGAGTATCGAGGTTGAGCCGGTAAATCCGGAAGTCGTCTATATTCCCCGTTACGACCCGGCAGTGGTCTACGGGACCTGGTGGTGGCCTGCGTATCCTCCCTTCGCTTATTACCCGGTTTTCCCTGGGGTAGCCGTTGGAGTCGGGGTGTTCGGGTTCTGGGGAGCTGTAACCGTAGGGCCGGCCTGGGGATTGGGATGGGGCTCGTGGGGTTGGGCCCATCATGATGTAAATATAAATATCAACCGGAATGTCAATATCAACAGCCGTAATTTTAACCGCGGCTCCATGCGCACGGGCAGCTTCCATAGTATGGCCGGCCGAGGAGCCATAGGCCACGGAGGCCGAGCGGGCGTGGGCCGCGCAGGCGGGCATGGCGCTGGGGGCGGCAGACCATCGGCAGCTTCCGTCCAGCATGGACTTAAGGGTGGCGGTAAAGGCGGCGCTGGTGGCGGCCACGGCCTCGGCGGCGGTAAAGGTGGCGCTGGTGGAGGCCTCGGCGGCGGTAAAGGCGGCGCTGGTGGAGGCCTCGGCGGCGGTAAAGGCGGCGGCCATGGCGGCGGAGGCGGCGGCCATGGCGGTGGAGGCGGCAAAAAAAAGTAATAGATGCGCCGAGTTGATGAAGCTTGGCGCGTCTGCTTGAAAATCCTCGTGCCTGCGGCTTGATTCTGTGAGAATTCGAAGGGTTACGATTCAGGCCATAGCCCTTCTTTTGTAGTGGAGGCATAGGGTGAGCAAGTGAGAATGAATAATTGCAAATGTACGAATACGATCTCATCGGGGTCCCTGATTCACCCCGGATCACTGCCTGGCTCGGACTTGAGCCTAATCTATTTTTCGTTGTAACCAATCTGTAACCTCTCCCGTTTAAATTGTATAAAATGGGAGCTGTTTTGGGACGCCGTTGAATGTATTTGGAGATTAAATGGGAAAAGTTGTCCTTTTTCTTGACAGGGAGAATATATTACTTATAGATAAAATTTGGCGTATATTTCCAGAGAGCTATTCAGGGGTGGCGCCTGCCGGCATGTGCGCGAGTTTGAATCGCGCCTGTGACGGCTCCGTTTCCTTATCACTTATTCCTCATGTTTCGCCGGAAATGCGCTCGATTTCGTGTTTTCCTGCCGATGGGCATTGCGTTCGAATGGCGCAGAGTTAAATTTAGGCATGGGCTTTATGGGAAGTGAGCAGATATTCTAATAGTATCTAAGTGGCTGGAGGTTTATGGACTCGTACAGCATGAAGGAGGAGAAAACATGAAAAGAAATGGATTTCTTAAGCTCGTTCTGATTGGGTTCCTCGTTGTTATTATGGTCCCGTTCGGAGCGCTTTCACAGCAAGTCGGATCGTCTGGCAACGGATTCAGCGAGGGAGAGTTGGACCAGATGCTTGCGCCGATTGCGCTCTACCCTGATTCGCTGCTCGCACAAATCCTTGTCGCGGCTACATATCCGGATGAGGTTACCGCAGCGGACCGATGGGTAAAGGCACACTCGAACATTACGGGGGACGCGCTCCCTAACGCCCTGTCGTCAATGAAGTGGGACGAGAGCGTTAAGGCGCTGGCGGCTTTCCCGCAGGTGCTCGCCATGATGGCTTCGGAGAATGATTGGACACAAAGCTTGGGCGATGCTTTCATGTCTCAGCAAGCCGATGTCACGGCATCCATTCAGAGACTGAGGCATAAAGCTTATGCCGCCGGCAATCTCCAGACGACCGCCGAGCAGAAGGTTGTTGTCAAAGGCGAGTACGTCGACATTGAACCCGTTAATCCTGAAGTTATATACGTGCCCCGTTACAACCCGGTAGTGGTTTATGGGGCTTGGGCGTGGCCTGCGTATGAACCCTACGTTTATGCACCCGTTTGGCCTGGGGTAGAGGTTGGCGTGGTTGGAGCGTTTGGGTTTTTCCCGAGCATAGGGATTGGAGTAGGCTGGGGCGGAGGCTTCGGAGGCTTTGACTGGGGCGGCGGTGGATTCGCTGGTGGCTGGGGTGGAGACTTTGGCGGCGGCGGGAGTTCAAGCAGCAGTTCGTCGTCCTCGTCGAGTTCGTCGAGCGGCGGTCATGGCGGTCATGGCGGTCACGGCGGTCACGGCGGTCATGGTGGTCACGGCGGTCATGGTGGTCACGGCGGT
>PLSV01000314.1 GCA_003165235.1 Syntrophobacteraceae bacterium | reverse complement strand
TCCGTGGAAATCCAGGCTAGGGGCGCGGAGCATTAGAGATGACGAACAGTGCTCTTAAAGCGGCAGCGGAGCGTTTGTTTGAAAACTCCTCTTGATTCCAGCTTCCAGTGGCCTCTTTATGTTCGGGCTCATTGCAGCCGAAAGAGTTGTTCCTATCTTAATCAGCAAAAGGGAAAAAACTCCGGGTAAGGTTAATGAGTGAACTTTTGCTCACATTGGGAGGATCGAGATGAACTTGCAGGAATACTTTGAGAACAGGAAAGGCCTTGGGGTTCTATCGACGGCAGACGGCGAAGGGCGGGTCAATTCAGCCATTTATGCACGGCCCCATGTAATGGACGACGGGACTTTAGCCTTCATCATGCCCGATCGCCTCACCCACTTCAACTTGCAGTCCAACCCACATGCTGCGTACCTTTTCAGAGAAAATGAGCCGGGATACCAAGGGAAAAGGATTCATCTGACAAAAGTTCGGGAAGAAACGAATAGTGAGCTTCTCCATTCGCTGCGCCGAAAGTTCTACCCGCCCGAGGTGGAAGAGGGGCTTCGCTCCATTGTTTTCTTTGAAGTCGACAAGGTCATGCCTCTCATCGGACCAGGGGAAGCGGAGCCAAAATGAAAGTCCCGGAGCTGTACGAATTGTGCTGGTCAGGATTCGTTGTGCTGCCGGAACCCATGCAGCGGACCTTCCCGAATACCGGTGAGCTGTCGCCCGGCATCATTGATCGGGGCTTTTTATGGAAGAGATCAAATTAGGCGTCAGTAAGTGCTTGCTTGGGGAACCCGTTAGATATGACGGCGGCCACAAGCTCGACCGGTTTTTGAAAGACACGTTGGGCCAATACGTCGAATACGTGCCGGTATGTCCTGAAGTGGAATGTGGTTTGGGAATACCTCGAGAATCGATGCGCCTGGAAGGGGCGCCTGCAACACCGCGTCTCATGACGACTCGAACGAAAAGGGACCTTACGGATCGCATGCTGGCTTGGTCTCGACAGAGAATTAAAGAGCTGGAATCCGAGAATCTGTGCGGATTCATTTTTAAGAGCAATTCGCCCAGCAGCGGAATGGAGCGGGTGAAGGTCTTCGATGAACAGGGAATGTCCCGTAAAATAGGGGTCGGCCTCTTTGCGGGAGCCTTCATGAAACATTTCCCCCTGCTTCCTGTCGAAGAAGAAGGGAGGCTTCATGATCCGGCGCTTCGAGAGAATTTTATCGAGCAGATCTTTGTCTTGAAAAGATGGCGGGAAATGCTGGAACAGGGACGGAAGTTGAGCCGGCTGGTCGAATTTCACAGCCGGCACAAACTGTTAATCATGTCTCACAGCGTCAAACACACGAACTGGCTGGGAAAACTGGTTGCAAGAGCCAACGAAATCTCATCAGAGGAACTCTTCAATGAATACGAAAAGATGCTGATGGAAGCCCTCAGGCTAAGGGCCACCATCAAGAAGAACACTAATGTAGCGCAGCACCTCATGGGCTATTTCAAAAAGCTGCTCACGCCAGACGAAAAGCTGGAGCTGCTTGAAATAATAGATCGTTATTATAAAGGACATCTTCCGCTCATTGTGCCCCTCACCCTGCTCAAACACTACGTTCGCAAGTATGATCAACCATACTTGAAACAGCAATGCTACCTCGATCCTCACCCCATCGAACTGCAATTGAGGAACCATGCGTGAGAAATTCAATCGCTGTTCCTCCACGATCCCGTCCCGCAGCGTGTTGAGATTCACTACTAGAACAGCAATGGCGCTTCAAGCCTGTTTCGAGACTTGCGCGAAATAGGCATGGGTTGGCCCTTCGAGCAGAAGAAAGCATTCCACCTCGATGGTGATGACCTCTGCATCCGGGTGAAGAACCAAGTCCCTGAGTTGAGGATGATTCTGCCCGATCCGGGTGAGGATCGCGACCCTTTCTGTTTCGTCGCTTACGAAAGATGAAACCCCGGAGATGGTCAACGCCTTGATGTCGCCTGCCTCGCTTCCATCCTTCAAACGTGTATCCACGAGCAGGCTTACGCGAGGATTTTGCCTTATATTCCTGTATTTCCGGGAGGTGTTGAGAGTCACGGTGTGAATCGCTTCGGCTTGCTCATCCGTTATATAAGTCATAAGCGAGCAGTGGGGCATGTTCTCGGAACAGGTCGCCAGGACGCACAGCGAATTTTCCCTGAGGAGCGCTTTCATCTTTTCGAGCATTTCGACCCTCCTTCTCAGGATAAGACATGATCGTTCATGTGCTTGTCTGTGTTCATAGACAATATACACTGAGTTCAGGATCTCAATGGAATTCTTTTCTGAGTCCGAGAATGAAAGACTCGCATTTCTTACGTACGGCTTGCCAACGTGTGAACTTTCCGGAAGTTTCAGGTCTCCGCAGATTTACCGATGTTGCCGGCTTTTGAGAATGGCAGGTTTACAAACCGGCGATTTTCCGCTATAGAAGCAATTTAAGGAAATAATTCGAATCCTTAGGCGGACGGGATGGCTTTTAAGGTCCAGGATCACTATTTTCGCAAGGCAAAGACGCAGCATTACCTTGCGAGGGCTGTATATAAACTCGAAGAGATCCAAAAAAGATATAAAATATTGAGGGCGGCAGACCGGGTCCTTGACCTGGGAGCGGCCCCCGGCTCATGGATTCAACTCGCAGGAGGGGTTGTAGGACAGTCCGGCCTCATTGTGGGGATCGACCTGAAGCCGATCGAACACGCGTTTGCAAACCGCGTGGTGACTTTGCAGGGCGACATCTTCGACCGTGAATTCGTTGAAGCGGCCCTGAGCGGCTATCTCCCCTTCGACGTTGTGCTTAGCGATATGGCCCCGGCCACCTCCGGCATAAGGGTGGCCGACAGCGCCCGCTCGGCGCTTCTTTTTGAGCGTGCATTCGAAATAGCCCTATGGGCGCTGCAACCCGGAGGGACTTTTCTGGCCAAGATATTCCATGGGTCGGAGTTCCACCAGTTGCTCGCCCGGCTCAAGAAACAATTCAGCCAGACCAGGGTCATAAGACCCGAGGCTACCAGAAAGCAGAGCAGGGAAATCTATATACTCGCCATGAATCTGAAAAGGACTTAGCAGGAGGCTCTCATGTCAGGTCATTCGAAATGGGCGACCATCCGTCACAAAAAAGGGGCGGCTGACGCCAAGCGGGGAAAGGTTTTTACGAAACTGATAAAAGAGTTAATGGTGGCGGCCCGGATGGGAGGCACCAACCCTGAAGGCAACCCGCGGCTCCGGGCCGCAGTTTTGGCTGCAAGGGCCGAGAACATGCCCAAAGAGAACATTGACCGGGCCATAAAGAAGGGCACGGGCGATCTCGAGGGCGTAAACTACGAGGAAATGATGTACGAGGGATACGGGCCCGGGGGGGTGGCCATTCTTGTTGACATCATGACCGACAACAGAAACAGGGCCGCAAGCGAAGTCCGCCACATTTTCAGCAGAAACAGCGGAAACCTTGGAGAGGCAGGCTGTGTCGCCTGGATGTTCAATAAAAAGGGGAGCATCGTTTTCGACAAGAAGGCCATCGCGGAGGAAGAACTGATTGAACTCGCGCTGGAAGCCGGGGCGGAAGATGTGCAGGACCAGGAGGACCAGTTCGAAATCATTACCTCGCTCGAGGATTTCGTAAACGTAAAAGCGGCTTTCGACGATAAGGGCCTTAATTGCGAACTGGCTGAAATCACCATGTTGCCGCAAACCACCGTTCGAATTGAAGATCCCAAAACCGCTCAGCAACTCCTGAGGCTCATGGACGCCCTTGAGGATGCCGACGACGTTCAGCACGTTTACGCAAACTTCGATATTCCGGACCAGATCATGGAGTCGCTGGAATAGGAAATGATCCGAACGATTGGGGTAGATCCAGGGTCCCGCTATACCGGATACGGCATCGTGGAAGGTGATGGCTTCCGGCTGAAGTATATCCACCACGGGACCGTAAAGCTGCCGCCCGCCCGCCCGCTGTCCGAACGCCTTCAAATCATCTTCGAGCAAATCAAGGCTTCGATCCTGGAATACAGCCCCCAATTCATGGCGGTCGAAGAGGTCTTTTTCGCAAAAAACGTAAAAAGTGCGCTGAGCCTCGGGCAGGCCCGCGGCGCTGTAATCCTGGCCGGAGTAAGCTCGGGGCTTTCTATTCACGAGTATAGCGCATTGCGGATAAAACAGTCCGTAGCCGGATACGGCAGAGCGGCCAAAGAGCAGGTTGCCGGAATGGTCCAGCGGCTGCTAAGCATTGAGGGCGAGATCGAACCCAATGCCGCCGATGCCCTTGCAGTGGCGGTCTGCCATATCAGCACTCATTCCTCGAACCTTAGATGGAAGATTCCAGGCGGGTCATGATAGGTTTTCTTGAAGGAAAGCTGCGGGCGAAAAGCCCTCAATACGTTATTGTCGATGTGCATGGCGTCGGGTATCATGTCCAGGTCCCGTTGAGTACTTTCTACGACCTGCCCGAACTCGGGCAGTCCGTGGGACTAAACATCCATACCTACGTGCGCGAGGACATCATTCAGCTCTATGGCTTTCGCACGATCGCCGAAAAGGAGATGTTCCTGCTGCTGACCGCCGTAAACGGAGTGGGGCCAAAGCTGGCTGTAGGGATACTTTCGGGCATCAGCCCCGATGAGTTGAGACAGGTGATTATACTCCAGGATTATCTGCGGCTGAAAAACATCCCCGGTGTTGGCAAAAAAATTGCCGACCGGGTCATGCTCGAGCTGCGGGACAAAGTTCAAGGCAAGACGAAGGAAAAAACGGAACCGGCCCAGCCTTTCATGGAAGCCGGAAATGCCTTTGCGGACGCCTTTTCGGCCCTGGTGAATCTGGGCTATCGTCCAGCCGAGGCGGAAAAGGCTCTCAAACGCGTGCGGGAAGCCCTGGGCGAAAATCCGTCCCTGGAAGACATTCTCAAGGGGGCGCTCAAAGCGCTGGCCTAGGGCCGAAAGGGTCGCAACCGCTGCAACTGCCGTAGGGAGGGAGCAATAAACTTCCCGTTTCATGCTTCCTGTTGAGAGATTTTGATAAATGACGGACCGGGTGATCACACCACAGAAAAAAGAAGAGGACCTCCCGATCGAGGGCAGCTTACGGCCCCGCTCCCTTGCCGAATACATAGGCCAGGAGAAGGTCAAGGAAAACCTCGAGGTCTTCATAGCCGCAGCCAGGGGGCGTTCGGAGCCCCTGGACCATGTGCTTTTCCATGGGTTCCCCGGCTTGGGTAAAACATCGCTCGCCGCCGTCATCAGCAACGAATTGAGGGTCAACCTGCGAAGCACCTCCGGACCTGTAATCGAGAGGCCTGGAGACCTGGCCGCCATTCTGACCAACCTCGAACCGGGCGACGTTCTTTTCATCGACGAAATCCACCGGCTCAATTACGTTGTCGAGGAAATCCTCTACCCGGCAATGGAGGATTTTAAGCTTGACCTCATCATAGGCCAGGGACCTTCAGCGCGGACCATAAAACTGGACCTCCCGCCATTCACCCTTATCGGCGCCACCACCCGCGCGGGACTGCTGTCTCCACCCCTGCGCGACCGGTTCGGCGTTTCACTCAGGCTTGAATTTTACAACCCTGTTGAACTGAAAAGCATTATTCTTCGTTCGGCTAGAATACTTGGGATCGCAGTCGACGAGGAAGGCGCATTCGAAATCGCCCGGCGCTCGCGCGGGACCCCAAGGGTGGCCAATCGGCTTCTGCGCCGGGTCCGCGACTACGCGGAGGTGCGCGCCGATGGGAAAATCTCGCTCCAGGTCGCCGACGCCGCGCTGAAGATGCTCGATGTGGACCACAAGGGGTTTGACGGCATGGACCGCAAAATCCTTAGCACCATCATTGAAAAATACGATGGAGGGCCGGTCGGAATCGAAACCCTGGCTGCATCGGTTTCAGAGGAAAAAGATACTTTGGAGGACGTCTATGAACCCTTTCTCATCCAGGAAGGCTTCATAAACAAAACACCCCGCGGCCGCATGGCCACCCGCCTGGCCTACCAACACATGGGCGTGCCGTATAACACCTGCGGCCGGCAACTCAGAATGGACCAGGTCTAAATCTCTTCTGAGCGCCGCGATTGCAAAAGTCAACTGCCTGAAAAGCCGGCTGCAAAAATCCTCAGATTCCGCTCCATCCCTCTTCCTCCGAGTCATGGCTTTCAGTTGCTGTCCGGAGTTCGTATTCCTCACCGATCAAGTATAAGGTCATTATGGATTGAACGACTTGAGCGGGAGACACCCCATGAACAGACTGAGCCTTGAGAAACGAACACAGATTCTAAAATGCCTCGTTGAAGGAAACTCGATCCGGGCAACCGCACGCATCTGCAACGTGGTTAAAAACACGGTCATCAAACTCCTGGTTGAAGTGGGCGAAGCCTGTTTAGAGTATCAGGATAAACACCTTAGAAACCTTACCTGCAAGCGCATTCAGTGCGATGAAATTTGGGCTCTCTGTTACGCCAAAGGGAAAAATATCCCTGCCGAAAAAAGGGGTCACTTCGGATATGGCGATGTTTATACCTGGACTGGCCTTTGTGCCGATACCAAGTTGATGGTTTCGTGGATGGTGGGGAAAAGGGATCTGCAAACGGCATACTGGTTTGTTTCCGATCTTCGAGAAAGGCTCGCCCACAAGGTACAGCTAACAACGGACGGTTTCAGGGTTTATGTCGATGCAGTGGAAGCTTATTTTGGAGCAAACATTGATTACGCCATGCTTCAAAAGATATATGTGGAAAGTAGCGAACAGAAGATGCAGAAATGCTATAGCCCGGCTGCATACACTGGAAGCGCCAAAAAAGTAATCAACGGCTGCCCCGATCCTGAACATATCTCTACATCGTATGTTGAGCGCAATAACCTTACAATGAGGATGGGAATGCGCCGATTTACCCGACTTACTAAGGAGTTCTCAAAGAAGGTCCAAAACCTTGCCCACGCTGTATCGCTTCATTTCATGTATTACAACTTCGTGCGGATTCATCAGAGCTTGCGGGTTACTCCTGCAATGGAGGCAGGAATCACGGATCGTCTTTGGACCCTGGAAGATGCTGCAAAACTTACTGATTAGGTACTGACTGGTCCGTTTCTCTGGCCAAAGCTCTGTAAATCATCTTGTCAATTGTTGGGTTTGAATTCATCCAGAGTAATTTGATGCTTGGGTGAGCCCTAGCAAATACCCTAAATATCTCGTCCGCAAAGGCTGCCCCAATATCCTTTACATCTTTGAAATCCAGCAAGACTTCCCGAAATCTGTCTACCCTTGCTAGCAATCTTTTTGCTTGCGATCTGGATAACAGCTTTTCTCCCTCATAAAGAGCAAGACTTACGGGAACATGAGTTCTTGTAAAACCGTAGTCGTTTGCTTCCCCGGCGTACTTCTCGAAGACCTCCTTTGATGTGCGTTCTGTGTTTCGGAGTATTTCCATCATGACAGAAGTCCCTTCAAGCTCTTTTTCCCTGTCTTCAAGCAACCAATCGTCATCGCCATATCTAATAAAAGATAGGAAGCGGGACCGGATTGAGAACCAATCGAACATGCGGCATGTGAAAAAAATACCCTCCCCCGTGTGCCTTTCAGGATCGGAAGTAAGCTTTCCTTTAGCTAACTCCAAAAGAGCATGTCTTGGATCATCTAGCATGAAGTACTTTTGGATTTTGTCAAAAATTCCAGTCCCGTTATCTCTAATTGTGAGGCGGATTTTTTTCGAAAAAACGCAGATTATCACATCCACTTTACTTCCTTCGGAATGGTCTATGGCATTGTTAAATATTTCGGAGAACCCATAATTGAGTATGTCGTTTGCGTTCGGCCCTATGAAGGGAGCCGCTATCGGCTTAATGTCTTTTACCCATACCGTGTCTTCTGCTAGCCCCGGCTTCAATTCAAAGCTAAAAACTTCTTCTCGCAAGGCTTTCAGGGCATACTTCCTGTTGCGCCTATTGCCGGAAGCTTCCAACATGCCCGATTGGACAAGACGTTGAGTGTGGCGATTGGCCGCTTGTCTTGATATACCAAACTTTTCTGAGATTTTGGCAGAAATGGCGCCTGAATAAACGTCTATATTTTCCAAAATGAATTCATGGATTTGTTTGGTTGTATCTCTTGGCATGTGGCCCCAACTCCTCTGGTATCCGACCCCATCAGAAACTATTGTGGCTAAGATTAGAAACCTTTTGAGCTTTTATTAGAAACATTAGCGGCTGTTTTGTCAACGCGGAAGTGGATGGATAAAGGTTTTGCAACCGATATGTTTGTAGTATTTTGAAGCGTCTGACCGTCACACAGTCTAATGGGAGGGTAAGCTAAGATCGGCCCCGATTCAAAATGATCCACTACCGCGCTTTAGGCATGATGTCTCCACCGTCTCAGCGCCCCAAAAAGCCGGGCTTCACCTCCCCTAATGGCGTCCATCCCTGAAACATCGGATCAGAAACTTCGGGTTTCGGAAACAAAGTAGCATGCAGCAAACCAGGTCGGGGAGTCCCTCTGTGTCAATATAACTGA